>JBAZZL010000004.1:0-59899 GCA_041658785.1 Patescibacteria group bacterium | reverse complement strand
CACCGGCCCCCTGCATATCGGCAACTATTTGGGCGCGGTCCGAAACTGGGTGGAATTGCAGGCGTCCGGCGAGTATGAAATGTATATTTTTATCGCTGACCTCCATTCCCTGACCGGAAACATGACGGCCGAGGCGCGGCGGGAACAAATTACCAAGACCGCGGCGGAATTGTTGGCCGCCGGAATTGATCCGGAGAAAACAACGTTATTTGTTCAGTCGCATGTTCCCGGGCACACCGAGCTGGGGTGGATTTTTAATTGCGTGACGCCGATTGCCGAATTGGAGCGGATGACGCAGTTCAAAGATAAGGCCGTGAGACAGAAAAAAAATATCAATGCCGGTCTTTTTACTTATCCGGTTTTGCAAGCCGCCGACATCTTGCTTTACCACGGCACGCGCGTGCCGGTGGGCGAGGACCAGGTTCAGCACGTTGAACTGACGCGCGACATCGCCCGCTGGTTCAATAATCGTTACGGAGATTATTTTCCGGAAACCAAAGCATTGCTGACAAAAATACCGCGGGTAATGAGTTTGCTCGCGCCGGAGAAAAAGATGAGTAAAAGTTTGGGCGAGGGACAGGTGATTGAACTGGCGGACGAGCCGGGGACGGTTGAAAACAAATTGAAAAGGGCGGTAACCGCCACCACGGGCGGAGGGAGCGCGCCCGGGGCGGAGAATTTATTGGTACTGTTGAATGAATTTGGGGATGAAGATATTTATCAGCGTTTTGCGGCGGCGGAAAAAGATGGTTCAATCCGTTACAGCGATTTGAAAATGGCAGTCAGTAAAGCGGTGAGCGGTTATTTTACCGAGTTTAGAAAAAAACGCAAAGAGTTATTAGCCAATCAAGAGGAGATTGCCAACGTTTTGAAAAAAGGGGCAGAGAAAGCACAAGCGATTGCGGATAGGACGATGAGTGAAATAATGAAATTGGTGGGAGTACGCTGACAAGATGCATGATGCACACAGCACGACCCATGGCGAATTGTGTCGTGTTGCGTGTATCGTGTATCGTGAAGCCCGCGCTGGCGGGCTTTTTGGTGCTTATTTTTTGAAAGTGTGGTATAATATAAACATTATTCATGTAACACATATCATAAAACATTTAACATCTAGCTTGTTAACGCGGTTATTTATTTGTTACCGGCTTCATGTTACATGCTCCATGACACAATCATATGACAAAAGTACCGCTCTATCGTCAGGCGATTCGCGAGAGTTGGCAATTGGCTTGGCGCCACAAATCACTTTGGATATTTGGGTTATTTGCCGCTTTTTTGGGGCAGATGGGCATGCTTGAGCTTGTGATGAAAGTGGGTCTAGTCGGCAGTAATTACGCTTTTTTCCCAAATTGGATTCTTTTGCCGGAATTTGTTGGTTCTCCGTTTTTGCAAGATTCTTTTACCCTCCCGATAGATGGCTGGATGTGGTTTTTGTGGCTGGTGGTTGTATTCATTGGTTTTGGTTTGTTATTTATTTTTGTTTCTGTCGCGTCACAGGGCGCGCTGGTTCATTCAACCGCGCAGTTTGTTAGAAAGAAAAAATTGCTAGATATTGATGTCGCGTGGCAGGCAGGAACAAAACATTTTTGGCGATTATTTTTTCTGAATCTTTTGAAAAAGATTGCGCTTTTGGCTTTCGCTATTCTTATGGGCTTTGCTACGGTTAATGTCATTATCAATGCGAGCGGCGCTGATTTTATTATATTTGTCCTGTTGTTTATTCTCGTTGTTATTGTTGGGATGATTTTGTCTTTTTTGGCCATCTATGCGGCTGGGTATGTCGTGGTAGAGGAATATTCCCTAGGCAATGCTATTGAGGCTGCTTGGAAGCTATTTTTAGATCATTGGTTGGTTTCTATTGAAGTAGGATTAATCATTCTTTTTCTTAATATCGTGCTTGGAGTTGTCGTGCTGGCTTCATTTTTTCTGCTTTTTTTACCCACGCTGTTTTTGTGGGTTATTGCGATACAAATTGTAAGCAGTACATTGTATTTTATCGCAATGATGGCGGGGCTTGCTTTGTTTCTTCTTTTTATTGTATTTGCAGGTTCAGTATTTAGCGTGTTTACTACGGCATCATGGACGTATCTTTTCATGAAGATGCATAAGCATGGTATCGGGAGCAGAGTTTTGGGCTGGGCAGGATTTCATTCCTAATTATCCGTTTCATCATATGTCTGTTTTGTATTCAATTAGTGATGCTAATGGCTCAGCCGCCTCTCAAGGCGGCGGCGCGCCGAGTTTGCAAGTCGCATCAAAGGAAATTGAGAAAAAACTTGAAAAAAAAATAAGCCAAATTGCGCTGAAAGAAAAGGAAATTGAAACAGAGCGGTTTGCGCGTTCTATTGGTTATTCGCACATTGATTTAGAAAAATTTCCAATCAGCCATGCGGCAATGCGGCAAATATCAGAAGAGAAGGTCAGAGAATTGGGCGCTGTCTGTTTTATGGCAACACCAGATGAGATACGAATTGGCGCGCTGGATCCTACGGAGAAACAGATTGACGAGATCGTGTATCAGCTGGAAGAGCGCAATCACGCGAAAGCAACAGTATATGTAATTTCAGAAAAAAGCCTTGATCGGATTCTAGAGATGTATAAGACTTTGCCAACAGTAAAGCCGATCAGCAAAGATATTGAAATTAAAGAAAGTGATTTGGACAAAGTTCAAGCGAATGTTAAAGACTTAAATTCTCTGCAAGAGTTGTTAGCTGGAGCTTCTACAACCGACAGCCTTACCGCAGTTTTGGCTGCTGCATTGCGCTTGAATGCGTCTGATGTGCATATAGAAGCGGGGGAGCAAGAAATTATTGTGCGGGTAAGGCTTGATGGCATTTTATACGATGCGGCGACAATACGAAAAGATGAATACAATAAGATGGTGTCGCGAATAAAGCTGGTTTCATCTTTAAAAATAAATATCAATGATGCGCCGCAGGATGGAAGATTTTCAATAAAATTATCCAGCGGCGATGTTGATGTCCGTGTTTCCACCATCCCGACAGTATATGGTGAAAGTATTGTGATGCGTCTTTTGGTTGAATCTCATGAGCAGATTACTTTGGAGAGCCTCGGGTTGTCGGCGGAAGCTTTTGAGAAGTTGAAGCGGCAAATAGAACGCCCCAACGGCATGATTATAGCGACCGGGCCCACCGGAAGCGGCAAGAGTACGACACTCTACGCTATTATGTATATACTCAATAAGCCCGGCGTTAAAATTATTACTCTTGAAGATCCGGTTGAGTATAAAGTGGAGGGTATAAACCAAAGCCAGATTGATGAAAATAGCGGATACACATTTGCCAAAGGTTTGCGATCGATGCTGCGCCAAGATCCGGATATAGCCATGGTTGGAGAAATTAGAGATTTGGATACCGCAGACATTGCGATACAGGCTTCGCTCACCGGCCATTTAATTTTATCTACTATTCACACCAACGATGCCGCCGGCGCCATTCCGAGATTTTTATCAATGAATGTCAAGCCTTTTTTGCTCGCGCCGGCATTGAATTGTGTAATTGGCCAACGGCTTGTCCGTCGGATTTGCGAATCATGCAAACAAAAAATTGAATTGGACAAAGATTTTTTGGGACGCGTACAGGAGGTGGCAGACAGCATGCCAGAGAGAGTAAAAAAGGATATTCAGAAAAAAACGCTTGAGTTTTTTGCCGGCAAAGGGTGTGAGAAGTGCTACGGAATGGGATACAAGGGAAGAATTGGAATTTTTGAGATTTTTATAGTTACGGAAAAATTTGAACAAGCAATACTCTCTGGGCAGATTTCAGAATATGATATTGAGCGAATGGCGGTTGAAGATGGCATGATTACAATGGTTCAGGATGGCATTATTAAAGCGCTAAATGGAAAGACAACAGTTGAAGAAGTATTCCGTGTCATTGATTAGAGACCGAAATTTTTTGCACATAGATTGCATCTTGCGTGCAGATGTATAGTATAGTAAAATAATATCAATCTATGACTCCAAGAAGAAAAGAAACAAGCGTCTCAAGAAATCAGCCAGTGCGGTTTTACAAAATTGTCGCTTTGTCTTTTTTGTTGATTACTATTGTGCTTTTGGGCATGATTGTCTTCATGTCGTCAAAGCGAGCTACCATCACAATTACTACCAAAGCAACACCAGTGAATGTAAATTTTACAGTTGAGATTGGCGAAACTACGTCCGCCAACCAAGTTGCCGGCGCGGTTGTTACGAGTACGGTAAGCCTGACAAAGAGTTTCTCTCCCAACGGCAATAGCGAGGCGCCTGGGATCGCCGCCGGAATTATTACTCTGCATAATATTTCCAAAACAGCGCAGCCGCTCGTCGTTACGACTAGATTTTTGTCGCCAGACGGGATTCTTTTTCGTCTAAAAAAGGGAGATACTGCGCCTGCCCAAGGGACAGTTGACGTAGAAGTATACGCTGATCAAGCAGGTAAAAGCGGGAATATCGGACCCGCAAACTTTACTATTCCGGGGCTGAATGAGGCGCGGCAAAAAGAGGTTTATGGGACAAGCGCAGGTTCAATGTCAGGCGGAATGAAGACAATTGGAGTTTTGAGTCAAGAAGATATTGATAAAGCTGAAAAAGAGATGCTTGAGCAAATTAGATTGGAAGGAGAGAAAAAATTATCATCAGAGGGGCATGATAATCTGATTGGAATTTTTTCTGTCGTTGGCCAAAGCTATAAAGTGAATGCTGAATTGGGCAAGGAAGTTACCGAATTTGTTATGTCAATGAACGCGACTGTGCTTGGGATATTTTACAATAAGGATGATATCGCGAAATTCGCTACGGATGCGCTTATGAAAAAAGCGGTGATGGATAGCGATAATATTCAGCCTTCTGGCAGCGAGCCGACAATTACATTGGATTCTTATGATCAGGGAACAGGAAAGACGGTCTTGTCAGTGTTTTATGATGGAATAGCCAGTCTCAATCCAGGAAGCAAACAGCTTGATAAGACAATTTTTTTCGGGAAGAGCAGAGATGACATCCGCCGGTATGTCTTATCTCTGGATCATGTTAACTCGGTTGACATTGATTTCACTCCGGCGTGGATTAGGACTGTGCCGCAAGTCAAAGATCACGTGAATGTGGTGGTGAAGAGCGTGCGTTGAAGTCACGATGCACGATGCGCGCAACACGATTCAATTGGACAATTGGCGGTGAATCATGCGGAGCATGCCCTAGGCATAGCCGAAGGGTGAATCGTGCGTCGTGAATTAGGAATTGCAGTAAATTACAAAAAATTAAACAGAATTATACAGAATTATACAAACTTGGACTCAAGTTTTTAACGCAACACTTGATAAAAAAATTACAAGTTCCAAATATCAAATCCCAAATAAATTCCAATAATCAAAATCCAAAATTCTCAAAATGTTAATACCGGTGTTTGAAATTTTGTCCGCCAGCTCACGAAGGAGTCCTTTGGGCTGGCGGACTGAAATTTGATTATTTTTAAAAATCACTGATAATTTGTTGCGTTAGATTCTTGAATCGAATTAATATGTCGCAAGATAAACAACGATTAGAAAAAATTCGCCATTCGCTCTCCCACCTCATGTCCATGGCCGTCTTGGAAATTTATCCCAAGGCCGGTTTGGGCGTGGGGCCGGTGATTGATAACGGCTTTTATCAGGATTATGATCTGCCGGAGAGTATTTCGGAAGAGATTTTTTCCAAACTTGAAAAAAGAATGAAAGAGATGATAAAGCAAAAAATTGATTTTGTCCAACATAATGTTGATTTTGATAATGCTTTGTCTGAATATAAAGATGATCCTTATAAAAGCGAGCTAATACGTGATCTCAAAAAAGCTGGAGAAGAGAATGTCAGCTTTTACAGATCCGATTGGTTTGAAAATTTATGCAAAGGACCGCATGTTAAAAACACTTTGGAAATAAATCCCGAGGCGTTCAAATTAACGCAAATTGCCGGAGCTTATTGGCGCGGGAGCGAAAAAAACAAGATGCTGACGCGGATTTATGGCGTCGCTTTCGCGACCAAAGAAGAGTTGGAAAAATATCTTTGGCGGGAAGAGGAGGCAAAAAAACGCGATCATCGCAAATTGGGACAAGAGTTGGATTTATTTATTTTTGCCGAGGATGTAGGACCCGGTCTGCCTCTGTGGACACCGCGGGGCACGATTATCAAAGATGAACTGGAAAAGTGGGCGAAAGAAACGGAAGAACAATGGGGATATGTGCGCGTTTCCACGCCGCACATCGCGCGGCACACGCTTTATGAAACCTCCGGACATCTGCCTTATTACAAAGACGATATGTACCGCCCGATGGATATTGACGGCGAGGATTATTATTTAAAAGGCATGAATTGTCCGCATCACCACATGATTTTTAAGTCCAGTCCAAAGTCGTACCGCGATTTGCCTTTGCGTTTTGCCGAATACGGCATGGTGTACCGCTATGAACAGTCCGGCGTTTTGTTTGGGCTGATGCGCGTGCGGGCGATCAATCAGAACGACGCGCACATTTACTGCGCCCTGGAACAGGCGGAAGAAGAATTTTTGCAGGTACTCAAATTGCACGAGTATTATTACAACAAATTGGGATTGACCAAGAACGATTATCACATTGTCATCGGTCTGCCTGACGAAGCGAAAAGAGACAAGTATCACGGCGATAAAGCGCTGTGGGATAAAGCCGAGAAAATGATGCGAGGGGCGATTGAGAAATCAGAGATTAAAAGCGTTGAGGACGTGGGAGGCGCCGCGTTTTATGGTCCAAAAATTGATTTTGTCATCACCTCCTCCATCGGCCGCGAGTTCGCCATCTCCACCAATCAGCTGGATTTATACATGCCGACGCGGTTTAATCTGGAATACACGGATCGGGACGGCGCCAAAAAACTCTGCGCCGTAATCCATCGCGCGCCTTTGGGATCGCACGAGCGGTTTATCGGGTTTTTAATAGAGCATTTTGCCGGCGCGTTTCCGGTCTGGCTGTCGCCGGTGCAGGTTTGTTTTGCCCCAGTGTCTACAGACAAGCATTTGGATGGAACCAAAAAGTTGGCTCAAGAATTTAAAGATGCCGGAATTAGAGTGGAAGTTGATAAAGCAGACGAAACAGTGGGCAACAAAGTAAGAAAAGCGATCGCGCAAAAAGTTCCTTATATTTTGGTAGTGGGAGATAAAGAATTGTCTGGCGAAGATTTGATGATTCGGGTGCGGGGGGAAGAAAAACAGATAAAGATGGGTAAAGATGAGTTTGTGAGCAAAGTGAAAGAGGAAATAGAAAAAAGGAAATAGTGGAGCAAAGTTTGTTCTGATGAGTGGTGGACGATAAAGAGAACTCCCGGCGCATGCCGGGAGTTTTTGTTATGCTGCTTGTTGATAAGATTCGTCTTTTTCATCTTTAGTAGGTAAATCGGTTGGAGGCGATTCGTCGTTGTCTGTTAGTGTTTGTTCCCGATGGCGCAATGTAAGGTCAATTTTTTTCAATTGCCAAAGCGCGGCTTGGTAATCTCTGATTTTTCGCAGATTGGACGCGTCTCTTTTGGCTGATAATTTTTCCATAATATCCGCGGCATCTTGAATTTGGTCGCCTTTAAATTGGATTTTTTGTTTGCGCCACCATCCGCCCAGGGCGATTTTTTCCAGATTTTGGCGCAGGGTGTCCAAACTGTCTCGGAGTATGGTAAATTGTGACTGTAATTCAGCGCGGGTTGGTTTGGCATAAGGATTGTCTACGTGGCTCGTGAGTTTGGCCATGTTAGCTGGCTGCCTTTCCATTTTACGCAATTTATCCATACCTGACGGAGGCGTGCTGTGGGACGGATAAAATTCCGTTTGTTTTGTTTTCTGTTGGCTAGACTGTGTTAGCGGCGCTGGCTTCGGGGCAAGCGGGTTGAGCAGATCCTGATATTTTTCGCGCCATTCAGCCAATGCCGTTCTTTGCCAAAAGTGCGGTTTTAAAGACATTGGGTCTGGGCCGGGTTTTAGTGTGTGCTCTACCACAAGATCATCTGGAAGTCTTTCCAGACCAATTTCATCCGCGTCAAGAAGCGTGGTGTTTTCAGCTGGTAATGGCGCAGTCATGTTCAGCAAAGCAGCAAGTTCTGGAGGTGGCATTTCTACGGTCGTTTTTGTTTTTGCCGCTATTTGTTGGCGCGCAGCCGCGGGTTCGGCGCTTCTAGGTTTTGTTTTTTCTATTAACAACTCGGCTTCTGCCGGCGGCAACTCTGTGGTTTTTTTTGTCGCGCTATCTGCCGGCATCGGCTGTCTATCTTCTTCAATTTCAATATATACCGGATAATCATCTTCCGTTTCAGGTGATAAAGGCTCTGTATATCTTGGCGTTTTTTGTCTAGTTTCAAGATTTCGATTCCGCCAGCCTGTTTTTGGTCTTCTTAATATTCCGGTTGAAACTGACAATTGTTTTGGATCTGCAGGTGGTTTATCTGAAAGCTTTTGGGGTACACTCGTCGTAGGTATTTCCGATGTTTGATCAGGGGTTTTTAATATTGATTGGATGCGAGCAACTCTGTCTTCTAACTGTTTTTTTTCTTCTTCAGATTTATACGCTTTTTCCTCAAGCAGATCTTGCAAGACTACCAATTCATGCTTATATTTTTCTAATACATGTTTTTTTTGCTCTGTAATTAGCGCAAGTTCACCTTGAATTTTAGCCGTTCTCAATTTTCCTCTCATTTTTAGTCTGTCACGCAAATCTCTTTCTTGAATTTTTTTCATTCGTTCCGGTGTTATTAAAATTTGTCTTCTCATTTCCTCCATAAATTGTTTAGTTGCGCTTTTTCCTGCTCCGTTTTCACTTTCTGTTGGCCTGGCGGCATCTCCTGCAATGGGGTTGAATGCAGTTCTGCTATTTTTTTTTGGATCGCCAATAAAAAACGAAGGTATTTTTTCTTTGGCAGGTCCATTTTGTGCAGTTTCTAAATTCATAGCAGGATATAAATATCAAAGAAAGTATATCATAGTTTTCTTTTTTAGTCAAGAAGATTTTGTTGTATTTTTAGCTAAATTTTGTTATAATTTAATTTGAATATTGAATTTTGAATCAATTTATTGTAAGATTACCGCCTTTTAGTAAATTATCAAAAAATGAAAAAACAACATTATTACCATCTCATCACTTTCGGCTGTCAAATGAACAAGAGCGATTCCGAGCGGCTGACAACTATATTGGAAGGAATGGGTTTGATTAGAACGGAAAAGCCTGAAGAGGCGGATGTTATTATTATGAATAGCTGCAGCGTAAGGCAGGCCGCTGAGGACAGGGTGTTTGGCTTAAGTTATAATTTTTCCAAATTAAAAAGACAAAAGCCTGATCTGATTGTTTGCGTGACAGGTTGTATGCCGGGCCGCGATAAAGATGGAAAACTGCAAAAAAGATTGAAAGAAGTGGATTTGTTTTTTCCAATTCATGAGATTATTCAGTTGCCGCAACGGCTGGCAGGTTTGAATCCGGACCTGCGGCCGATGGAAGATTTAAAAAAAGATTATCTGGCCTTGCGTCCAGCTTATAAAAACAAGTTTCAAGCTTTTGTTATTATCCAGACCGGTTGCAATCACTTTTGCGCCTATTGTGTAGTTCCATTCAGCCGCGGCACAGAAGGCAATCGTCCTTTAAAGCAAATTTTAGCCGAAGTCCGCAGCTTGGCAGCCAGCGGCTGTTTGGAAATTACTTTGCTTGGCCAGATTGTCAATCGTTATATCGCGTCTGACACGGAATATTTTTCTGCCAAAAATCCTTATCGCCAAAATGATTTTGCCAAACTGCTTTGGGAGATCAATCAAATTGAAGGCATCAAAAGGATTAACTGGACAGGTCCGCATCCGATTTATATGGACGGCGAAGTAATTGATGCTCTAACGCTTCCCAAACAAATGAATTATCTGCATCTGCCGATACAGTCAGGCAATACCGAGATTTTACAAAAAATGAATCGCCGGCATGATCGGGAATTTTATTTGGATTTAATAAAAAAAATTCGTAAAAAAAAGCCGAATATTGCCATTGCGACGGACATTATTGTAGGTTTTTGCGGGGAAACGGAGGAACAATTTCAAGATACAGTTTCTTTATACAAAGAGTGTGATTTTGATATTGCTTATCCGGCGCAATATTCCGAACGCTCCGGCACACTGGCAGCCAAAATGTTTGAAGATAGCGTGCTGAAAGCAGAAAAGAAAAGACGTTGGCAGATATTGCAAGATTTGATGGAGAAAACAACATTGAGAAAAAATCAAAATTATATCGGTAGAATTGTTTCGGTTTTGGTAGATAGATTTGAAGACGGACGGTGTTTTGGCAATTCTGGCGAAATGAAGCTTGTTAGTTTTCATGGAGAAAAAAATATGCTGGGGTCAATCCAGAAAGTAAAAATTGAAAAAGCGAGCGAGTGGATTTTGTGTGGCGTTGTTGCTTAGTCTTTTTGCTTTTATCATAAAGAAGCTGGATTTGCCCGCCCATATTTTATCAATATGATTTTTGTGGTATTCTATATTTATACTCAATTGTTATTTAAATTCCGTATAATACCCCGCAGCTTAACGTTAAATTACAGCTAAAACTTAACAAAATAATTAGAATTTAATTTTTGCAAAATCGGAATTAATAAGGCGAAGGGGTATAGATAAAGCGATGCCAATATGCGACAAGAGAGTCAAAAATTGCCTAAATTAGTGGTGATTCTTGGTCCAACCGCTTGCGGTAAGACCAACTGGAGTCTTCAGCTGGCAAAAAAATATAAAGGTGAAATTATTTCTGCCGACTCTCGTCAGATTTATAAAAAAATGGATATTGGCACAGCCAAAGAACCTGGCGAGTGGCGCAGAAGCGGTTTATCAAAAGTTTACTATATTGAAGACATTCCTCACCATTTGGTTGATTTTTTGAATCCTGGAAAAATATTCAGCGTTGCTGAATTTCGTGATCAGGCGATAAAGCATATCAAGTCTATACACAAAAGCGGTAAACTCCCGCTCATTACCGGCGGAACAGGTTTGTATATTTCGTCTGTGGTTGAAAATATGCACATCCCCCGCGTAACTCCAAATAATAAACTGCGCAAGAGTCTGGCAGAGAAGAGCAATGATGAATTGATTCAGCTGCTTTTCCAGATGGATCCAGAAATTATAGAAACAATAGATCATAATAACAAAAGGAGAATAATCCGCGCTTTGGAGGTCTGCATCTTTACGGGAGAACCTTTTTCCAAACAACGAAGCAAGGGCGATCCCTTGTTTGATACGTTGCAAATTGGAATTGATGTTCCCAGAGATGTATTGTATGATAGGATAAATAAGAGAATTGATGAAATGATGAAGCTTGGTTTATTAAAGGAGGTTGAGGATTTGGTGCGTCAAAAATACGGCTGGGTATTGCCAAGCATGAATGGAATAGGCTATAGACAATTTAAAGATTATTTTGAAAAAAAGATTACATTGGATGAAACCATTGAGCGGCTTAAGCGAGATACCAGGCGTTACGCGCGGCGTCAAGCAAGCTGGTTTAGACGCGACAAAAAAATAAAATGGCGCAGTGAGTATGAGGATGCGGAGAAATTGGTTGATGAATTTTTAATAAATACCTCTTCGTCTTATTAATTCACCGTAATTCCGATTTTGCAAAAATTAAATTCCTTAAGTTTTAGCTGTAATTTAACGTTGAGCTACGGGGTATTATCTGGAATTTAAATAACAATTGAGTATAACAAATCATTTTGAATTGTATGCCCCAAAATCTTCCGCCAGTATTGTCAACACAGCGGCAAAATCCTTCATTGCCCAAAGGGCCGATTCGGCACGCGCAGGATCTTTCTATTACCAAACTTCAGCAACGCAAAGATAGGGAACAAGCAAAAGTTTCCATAGGCCAATTATTACAAAGCAAGTCTGGCGGCAAGAGCGATACTGCGGCAGCTGCTGGCGAAACACCATGGCAATCTGCTCCGTCCACTTCCATTGCCCATGATGGGCAGGACAAAAGGTCAATTAATGATAACGAATATGTGGATGAGGCGCGAGATCGTTTGAGATACCAATATATACGCAAAATGATTAGAGATCGAAAAGCGGCCGAAGAAGCAGCCAAAGCGGTGGAGCCGTCAAAATATGAAATTCCAGAAATGAAGCTGGGCGGCGGTTTTCGCACAAAAGGCCGGTTGGGATTGCAGAGAAAATTATTTAATATGACTAAGGACATGCCGGCTACATACAAGAATATTAGCAAGAAGGACAGAGAATATTTTGAAACTTTGACAAAACCTCACGCGCAAAAAGCCAAGAGAGGCGCTGGTATTAATTTGCAAGTGCGAAAAAAGATGAAGCTTCAAGTTGAACAGGACCGCCGCAAGGGTGTTATCAGTTCTGCAGATTCTAAGGATTTCAAAAAAATTATAGATGAAATGCCGCATTAACTCGCGAATTTTCCGATGTGGTTCTGGTTTATGGATTTCAAAACCGCCTGATGGCGGTTTTATTCATGGCGGTTTTATTCGCCTGTGCCTGAATACCGCGGGGCTTGCCCCGCGAGCCTTTCTTGATATGCTTGCCATCCAGCCTCTCTATATTTTTTTGCTTCTGCCAAAGGATCACTAGCTTGATAGATGCCTCGGCCGACGATGATAATGTCACTTTCTTGGCTGCCAATCACTTTTTTCGGAGTATTGTACTGCTGGCCCAAATCATCCTCGCCTTTTGCCAACTGAACCCCTGGGGTAAAATTGATAAAACGCGGATCATCCAGCAATTTTCTCATTGTGATAAAACCAATAACAAAGTTCTTATTTATCTGAGCCATTTCCAATGATGCTTGGGTATATTCCCCCTTGGCCAAATTTCCTTTTGAACTCATCTCGGCCAAGAGCAGAAGCCCGCGTCCTTTTTGCAGGCCAACCTCTTTTAAACCTTCCACTACTCCTGGTCCGGGAACGGTATGGGCGTTCACAATATGCGCCCAGTCCGCAATGTGATAAACGCCGTCTTGATACTGGTGTTTGACAGTATTGCCGATGTCCGCGAATTTTCTGTCTTCAAAAAGCAAAAATTCGTATTTTTCCGACAACCGTTCCAGCTGAATGATCAAATCCATGTCAAAATCATCCACAATATCAATGTGTGTTTTTAAAACGCAAATCTCCTGACCAATTGCTTCGGCCAAATCAATCAATTCTTTTTTTGATCTCACATCCGCCGCCGCGCATAGATTGGTCTGTTTTTCGTCCATTAGTTTTAGCAGTCTGATGGCGGTGGGGTTGATGCACAGATTGGCGCGTTGGGTGTAGGAAAGATTTTGCTGCATAGTATTTATTTTTTAAGGATGATGCGGATTTGCGGATGAATGCGAATATGGCAGAGTTACAAAATATAATCGCTCAATAATCATGGACAATCATGGACAATCATGGCAATCTGTGGGCTATCTAGCGATCGTTAGATAGGACACAGATTTCCATGATTGCCAGGATTTACCAAGATAACGGTAAATCTGTAATTTTGTAGATTCGCATAAATCTGTAAATCCGCATCATCTTTTAGATTCAACAAACTTTTTTCCATGTCCAATTTTAGTATTCACCGGCACATTATTTTTGCACAGCGGACAATCCGTCGCCTCATACGATTCAATGACCAGCTCCGCGAGCGGGAAAAAAGGCGCGCCGAGCGTCTCCGCATTGACTAATTGGGGATCGCGATTCACCATCACTGACGCGGCGACAACGTTGCCGCCGGCCTGCTTGACGCAATCAATCACTTTTTTCAGCGACCCGCCGGTCGTGGTCAAATCCTCAATCACCAGGACATTTTTATTTTTCAAATGCTCGCCATAGCCCCGGGTAAATTGCAAGACCCCGTCTTTTTTTTCCGCGTAAATTCCAAGAATTTCTTTTCCTTTTAATTCCGACAAGTAATACGCCGTCCATTGGGACAAAATGATTCCCCCCAAAGCCGGCGCCGCGACAACATCAATCTCCAAGTCCTGATATTTTTCCGCAAACATTTTGCCGACTTCGGACGTCTCCTTCGTGTGCGGATAAAGGGCGTCTTTATTGATATAAGTATCAAAATGCCTGCCCGAGGTGCCGACGAAGTGGTCGTTGGCGAGGATGGCGCTGACGCGTTTGAGGATGTCAATTACGTGATTCATAGAAACATGCGAAAATAAATTAAACAAAATTACAAAAAATTATACAAAATTAATTCTGTCCAATTTTGTTTAATTTTGTTTAATTTCGTCTAATTTTGTTCAAAAATTATGTTTAGCTCCACTCTTATCCCGATGATAAACCCCAAACTCCTTAATCTTATTCGCCAATTCGCGACTCACCACCGGCCCATGCGTACACATGCAAATACCAAGGTCATCCACCGCGCACTGGCCGCAGACGCCGAGGCCGCATTTCATGTATCGTTCAATACTTACTTCGCAATTTATTTTATGCTCGTTGCAGATGTCTAAGACTTTTTTTTCCATCAGTTCCGGGCCGCAAGCGCACACCAATACGTGTTTAAGTGTTGATGGGTTTAGGTGTTGATGTGTTGGAGTGTTGATGTGTTGTTTTAAAAAATCAGTAACAAATCCTCGATATCCCTTACTCCCATCGTTCGTAGCGCAATGCACCGTAGTATTTTTTAACTTACTTAATCTTTTCTCAAACAATATACTATCACAACTCTTCGCGCCGAGCAAAAAATCTATTTTAACATTTTTTAACTTTGACGCTTCTTCGGCCAGATAACCCAACGGCGCGGCGCCGTAGCCGCCGGCAACGGTGATGTAATGCGTATTGGATTTAAGAGAAAAGCTCGTGCCGTACGGACCGGAAACGCCGACTTTTTCGCCGACTTTCATCGTTGAAAACTTTTTAGAAAAATTCCCCA
This sequence comes from Patescibacteria group bacterium, assembly GCA_041658785.1. GTDB lineage: Bacteria > Patescibacteriota > Patescibacteriia > Magasanikbacterales > UBA922 > JAHJGG01. The sequence goes on along the minus strand of JBAZZL010000004.1, from coordinate 45,026 downwards.
CGGCGCAGACGGTTAAACCAAACTTTTTGCCGTCGTCATAACCGATTGAAAACGGTTTTTGATCAACGCCCGGAATCCAAACCATCACAAACTGCCCTGGCCGGCTGTTTAGCGGGTAATTAAAATAAAAGGTCTTGACGCGGAGGGTTTCGGTTGTTATTTTCGTGATTTTTAACATTTTGGGGGTGTCGGTTGGCATAATAAAGAGATTGTTTGTGTTGTCTGTTTGTGCTGCCTGAGGGAGGCATTGGTAATTCGTTTGTATGGTGGCGCCAACGCACCTCATCCCCCCGGCCCCTTCTCCTTTGAGGAGAAGGGGAGACGAAAAAACTCGTCAATCGCTTCCCTTCTCCTTCAAGGAGAAGGGTTAGGGATGAGGTGCGTGGGTCTGACGTCCTTTTGTTTTAGCAACGTCCAACTTAAACGCATCAACCTTGGTTTTTTATTTTCTCCAAAACTTCGTCAATGTTTTCCATTACTTCTTTGTTTTTGAATCTCAAGACACTGTACTCCATATCTGTCAAACGAATTTCCGGCCCCGCAGGTATGGCCAAAGTTTTGCTTCCGCCGGTGTTTGTTTTTTACGCAACGTTTGCGCCCGGGCGTTAATCAACTGTTTGTACTCCCTGATAGAGGTAGCCATAGTTCGTTTCTATGGTACTGCCCGCGCACCTCATCCCCTGTCCCCTTCCCCTAAAAGGGGAAGGGGAACTAAAACCTCTCGCTGGCGGTCTCCCCTTCTCCTTCAAGGAGAAGGGGCGGGGGGTTGAGGTGCGTGGGTCTGGCATCCTTTCGGTTTAGCAGCGTTCAACTTAATTCCTCAAACGTGACTATTTCAGTCGCCAACTACGCACCCTCTCACCTCCCCCAAATTCTTAATCCCCTCCTCCTTCATAATACTCTCCATCTCCTCGCTAATTTTTTTGAACGCCTTTTCGCCGCGATAATAGACCGCCGAGCCGACGCCGACCAGCGTCGCGCCGGCCATCACCATCGCGAGCGCGTCTTCGCCGGTCGTGACTCCGCCGGTGCCGATGATTGGGATTTTTACGGCTTGATAAATTTCGTAAACGGACTTGAGAGCGATCGGGAACAAGGCCGGACCGGAAACGCCGCCAACTTTGTTGTGCAAAAGCGCTTTTCTGGCGCGGACTACGATTTCCATTCCGCCGATGGTGTTGCCGGCGGTAAGGGCATCGGCGCCGGCTGATTCGGCGGCTTTGGCAATTTCGCTAATGTTCCACACTCCGGGTGCCAGTTTGATAAGTACCGGCACAGTTGATTTTGCTTTTACTTTTTTGGTAATTACCGCCACCGCTTCGGGAGAATAAGCAAAAGGCGAGCCAAATTCCTCGCCCACATTGGGGCAGGAAATATTAACTTCCAGCAGATCAATCGGCGCCTCGCAAATTTTTTCCGCCACCTCGCTAAACTCGTCGGTCGTGCCGGCAAAAATACTGCCAATGAGCGGCGCGTTTGTCATGGTTTTAAATTTTTTCAGTTCTTCCACTCCCTTGGCCACGCCCGGGTTTGACAGCCCCACCGCGTTGATAAAATAATCTTTCTTTCCCGACATCGTCGGATTGGGATGCCCGGCGCGCGGTTCTTTGGAAAGCGATTTAACCGTAACTCCGCCGCAACCGTTTCTTACCGCCCGCGCCATACTGGCCGCGGTAACGCCAAGAATGCCGGAGGCGAGGACGAGCGGATTGGGGAATTTGATTTTGAGAAAGTTTGTTTGGAGCATAGGTCTTTTAAAATTCACCTAATTCACCTAATTGTCTAATTCACCTAATAAAATGTCAAATTAAAAAATTAGAAATTGGACATTTTATTAGGTGAATTAGGTGAATTGGAAATTAGGTGAATTAAACTTGGATCTACCTTGTTTAAAAACGTAAAATGCTAACTCGCATCACACTCCTTTTTCCAACAACCACATAATAATCCCCTTCTGCCCATGCATCCTATTCTCCGCCTGATCAAAAATAATTGAATTGGGGTGATCAATCGCGTCGCGGGAAATTTCATAGCCGACATGGCAGGGCATGCAGTGCATTATTTTCGCTTGCGGGCAGTGTTGATTGATTATCGCCGCGTTCAACTGAAACGGCATAAACGTTTTCTTGCGCCGTTCATATTCCGGTTGAAATTCCGGCCTCACTTTTCCCTGATCAAAAAATTCCATATTCATCCACGTATCCGTATGCACATAATCGGCGCCGGACAGCGCCTCGGCCAGATTTTGCGTCCGCGTAACATTTCCGGTCGCCTCCGCCTGCCGGTTCAGATCCGCGTCAACGCTGTCCCTGTCAACCTCGGCCGCGGCAATCGCTACTTTGATTCCCAGCTTAGCGCAAGCGAGCATCAAAGTATTGGAAACATTATTTTCAATTCCCAGCCAGGCGATCTTTTTTATTTTTTCAATCCCGCCCGAATGCTCCGACATGGTTAGCAAATCACTCAAGGCCTGGGCCGGATGATATTTTTCACTGCACGCGTCAATGACTGGTATTTTATTTAACGCCGCCGCCAATTCCACATCCGCCGCTTTTTTCGCGCGAAACATCAGCGCCTGCCCGTAGCGCATCACCGCCTGAATTTCGTCTTTAAAATCCGTCAGCGAAAATTGCGTCGTCTTCGCGTCCAAAAAAATCGCGTGTCCTCCCAATTCGGTCATGCCCGCCTCAAACGACAATCGCGTGCGGGTAGATGTTTTTTGAAATAACATTATCAAAGTTTTGTTTGGCAAATAGTTCGTCAGCTCGCCGGCCTTTCTTTTGGCTTTTATTTTTTTGGCCAAATCCAGTATGGCGAGAAGGTCTTCTTTGGATTGTTCTTTGAGCGAGATTAGGTGGCGCATAATAGTTGAAGTAAAAGAAAAAGGTAGAGGTAGTCCGGACAACCCTACCTCTGTCTCCTCCCCTTACGGGGGGAGGAGAACCCTTTAAGAAAGTTTAACTTAAATTCAATCGTATGCCCCTTTCCTTTTTTACTTACTCCATCGGGTATGGGAAGAAAAAGGGGTTGCTTGTCCGCCGCAGCGTCAGCGGAGGTGGAGGGATAGGGTTGTCGGGCTACCGCCATACACCCTGCCCCGCAAAACCACCGCCACCGCCCACCCCCGTAGCATCATCCCCGCATACGGCGACCACTTGCATTTCGTTTTCTGCTCTCCATCTCTCACTACTCTAGTTTTGTCAAGATCAACGATTACCAAATCATCATTTGCCTCAAGTCCAAAAATTTTCTGCGGATTATCGTGAGTCAGCTCAACAATTTTTTCCAAAGTAATTTTTCCTTCATGATGCGCATTTAGGAGTATTGCCAAATAATTTTCAATCCCCGGCACGCCGGACGGCGCCTGGCCGTAAGGCAGATTTTTCTCCGCCAAAGTATGCGGCGCGTGGTCCGTGCCGACGGTGTCAATTGTACCATCTTTTATCGCCTGCCACAAAGCGTCATTATCGGCTTTGGTCCGGAGCGGCGGATTCATCTGCGCTTTGGTTCCGAGGCGCGCGTAATCGTTTTCGTTCAAAATGAGATGGTGGGGCGTGGCCTCGGCGTAAACGTTAATGCCATCATTTTTTGCCTGCCGGATTAAATTAAGCTCCTCTTTGGCGCTGACATGCAAAATATACAATTTTGTTGCATATTTTCTCGCCAATCCAAGCGCTTGAGTAACGGCTTTCACCGCCGCCTCTCTTGATCTTATTTTAGAATGAAGTTTAGCGGGTGCGATTTTACCGTCTGATCTTTTGATCTTCTGATCCCTCGGTTCTACTCGGGACAAGCCTTTTGATCTTTCAACACTCTCCCGTATACACTCTTCATCTTCCGCGTGCACCGCAACGAGTAAATTCAATTCCGCCGCTTTTTTAAACACTCTCTCCTGATCCTCTTTTTTATCAACCAACAGATCGCCAGTGCTGGACCCCATGAATAATTTTATGCCGATAATCTGATTTTTTACTTTCTCAATTTCGTCCAAATTGTCCGGCGTAGCGCCAAAATACAAATGATAACGCAAAGGTATCTCGGCCTCCGCCAATTGGCTGTCAATCAATTTCTTTTTGTCCAACAAAGCCTTCTCGTCAACGATCGCGGGGGTATTATTCGGCATGTCAAAAACCGTGGTAACACCGCCGGCAATCGCCGCCTGCGCCGCTGTCTGCCAATCTTCTTTGTTTTCTCCTCCAGGCATGCGAAAATGGACATGCGGATCAACCAGCGCCGGCAGGGCAATTAAATTGCTTCCGAACAATTCCGCCGGCAAATCCAGATTGAGTATTTTATTGTCCCAAAATTTTATCCGCATTTTAATTATTTTTATAACTGACTATTTCGTGTTCTCTAAATATCTTTTCGCAATAATGGCATTTCAAACGGATGCCATCCGCCTTAAAAGCTACGTTAAATTTGGTCGGCACGCTCTCATTATTGGTGAGACATTTGGGATTGGGGCAGACGACGACATATTCTATTACTTTTGGCATTTCCGCTTGAAATTTTTTGTCAATTTTATAATTTCTAACTATATTGATTGTCGCCTGCGGCGCGAGAATCGCTACCCGGCTAATTTCGTCAGCCGTTAATTCGCGCTTTTCAACCTTAATAATATCTTTTAGGCCAAGAGTTTTGCTGGACAAATTCAAGCCGACAGTCACTACTTTTTGATTGTCAGCCAAATTGAGAATGCGGATAATCTTCAGCGCGTTGCCTGCTTTAATGTGATCTACCACCGTGCCTTCTTTAATGGCAAAAACTTTTACCGTTGGCAGATCTTTGGGAATTATTACTTTAGACATAAGATTAAATTTATTACTAATAATAAAATTAGCGCTTGCCCAAAACTAAAGCAAGCAGCGCTTGACGGACATAAAGCCCGTTTTCCGCTTCCTGAAAATAATAAGCGTGTTTAGTTTTATCCACCTCCAGAGCGATCTCATTTATTCTTGGCAGAGGATGCATTATTTTAAGATTGGATTTTACTTTATCCAGCATTTTAACATCCAGGACAAAAGCATTTTTTACCCTTTCATATTCCATCTGATCGGTAAATCTCTCGCTTTGGATTCTCGTCATATATAATATATCAATTTTATTTATGACAGACTCAATTTTATCGTGGCAGGTAAATTTAACGCCTTTATCTTTCAGTTCATCAGAGATATAGCCCGGCATTTGCAACGACTCTGGGGCGACAAAATACAAACGAGCGTTAAAATGAGCCAGGGCCTGCGCCAGCGAATGCGTCGTGCGCCCGTACTTAAGATCCCCAACCAAAGCGATTGACAGGCTGTTTAATTTTTTTTGCGTTTCTTGGATAGTGAACAAATCAAGCAAAGTCTGGGTGGGGTGCTGATTAGCGCCGTCGCCGCCGTTTAAAATAGGCTTGTCAGTCGCCTCCGACGCCCTCCTCGCTGATCCTTCAATCGGATGGCGCATGGCAATCACATCCACATACTGGCCGATTATTTTAATTGAGTCATAAATTGTCTCTCCCTTTTTGGCAGAAGTAACTCCAGCGTCGGCAAATCCAACCACTCTGCCGCCCAACCGTTGCATCGCGGTTTCAAACGACAGCCGCGTGCGGGTGGATGGTTCAAAAAAACAACTGCCGAGGACGTATTTTTCCAGCAATTTTGGTTGCGGTTTTTTCTTGAGTTCCGCGGCTTTTTTGAGCACATAAAGAATTTCTTCCTTGGTTAATTCTTGGATAGAGATGATACTGCGATTTTTGAAAGATGGTTTGGGCATAAATGTTGATAGGTTTAGGTTTTTTAGATAATTAAATTTTTTATAATCCTGATCATTACTTCCTTATCCTTCGGATCGCTTTCGGCGATTAGCAAGGCAAGCGCAGTCAGGGCGTTGTCGTTAACTTTTCGCTCGCCGGTCTTTTTGAAAAGATAATTTGATCTGTCCAATTCCTTCGGTTTGAACTGTTTCCAAAATGGAAACGGTTGATTTTTTGTCTAATTCACCGGTGTCAAAAATTTTTTTGGCGTGTTTGGAAATAGCCGCTTTTTGCACATTAAAAAGCTCGCTCACTTGTTGCTGGGTCAAAAAAATCGTTTCTTTATTCACATCAACACGAACCTCTACCGCTCCGTTTGGCGACTGATAAATGGCGATTTGTTTATTATTATTTTTCATAATGCTATTTCCCATTAGTTATGTGATGGAGTAAAAATTTTATCTTCGTTTTTTGTCACTTTCTTTTTCGCTTTGTTTCAGGATATCGCATAACTATAGAGAAGGTGTTTTGAGTTTCATCCATGTTTTCTAGTCTGGAGAATAGATCTAAAACAATATCTTCCGTAACCGCTTCCTTGAGTCGGATAACCAGAGCATGGTCGATACCGAGCTGTCTGTACACTTTTTCCATTTTTTGAAATTTTTTCTGTTTATTCTTTACCACAGTATGTTTACCAGTAGTAACATCAATAGCATAATTTTTTCCTTTGTATCTAAAAAGAATGTCAATTCCGAGCATACGGTCGAGCAATACTTCCTTGGACAAATCTTCTAGACTTAATCCTTCCTCTTGAAGTTTCTGCACAACAAGTTCATAGCGCTGAGGCAGACCATCTCTAACTTGTTCCAAAATTTTTTGTTTACTCTCTTTTAAAGAAAAAATTTCAACGCCGAGGCCTTTGGCAATTTCAAAAAGTTCGTGTATTCTTTGCTCGGCAAGCTCAGACACTTTGCTAAGAAAATTCGGTGTGATTTCTCTATGGTTATGAGATTGTTCTAACATAAATAAATTTTTTACCCTTTCACCTAACTCTACTTATCTCAACATTATCTCCATCTTATCTCAATTTACCTCTCTTTTGCGCGTTCACTCGTTAAGGGATTCCTCGGTTCCGTCCCGATGCGAATCGGGACTACGCTCGGAATGACTATCGCGTACCATTATACTCCCCCCTCGCCTTCACTTCCAGCTTACTCACGTCTAGTTCCACCAAACACTGCAAAAATAACCGCGCGATTTGGAGGTTGGTGATGAGAGGAATGTGGTAGTCAATCGCGAGGCGGCGGATTTTGTAGCCGTCGGTGTCGGAGTCGTTTCCCTGCCCGCGGGGGATATTGATGATCAAATCAACTTTTCGCTCTTCAATCAGGTCGCCGACATGCGGCGAAGATAGGTCGCTGATTTTGTGGACAAACTCACACCCGACCCCGCGCTCGGTGAGATAGCGGTGGGTGTTTTCCGTGGCATAGATATTCCAACCCTTTTCGTCCAGCTTTTGAATCCATTCAAATAATTTGTTTTTATTTTCTCTGCCAATGGAGAGCAGGATATTTTTGCCTTTGACTGTCTGTTCGGTCGCGAGCCACGAGAGCATGAACGCTTCCAGATAATCATCGCCGATGCAGGCCACTTCGCCGGTGGAGGCCATTTCCACTTGCGCCACCGGATCCGCGCCTTTGAGGCGGCTATAAGAGAATTGAGGCGTTTTGACGCCGACGTAGTCAAGTTCCATGGTGTGGTATTGGGCGGGGCGATGCTGGCCGAGTAAAATTTTTGTGGCGATTTCTATCAGATTATATCCGGTAACTTTGGAAACAAACGGAAAAGAACGAGAGGCGCGCAGATTGCATTCAATGATTTTCAACCAATTTTCTTTGGCCAAAAATTGGATGTTGAACGGGCCGGTGATATTCAGCGCGCGGACGATTTTTCTTGCCAATCTTTTGGCGCGACGAATGGTTTCTAGGTATAACCGTTGCGGCGGAACAACAATGGTCGCGTCGCCCGAATGCACGCCGGCATTTTCTACATGTTCGCTCATGACTTCGATTTTGATTTCTCCTTTCTCGGCCACGCCGTCAATTTCGAGCTCCTTGGCGCCGGTCAAAAATCGCGAAATCACGACCGGATGATCCGGCGAAACCGTGGCCGCGTCGGTCAGATATTTTTTTAATGTTTCTTCATCATAAACCACGTTCATGGCCGCGCCGGAGAGAACATACGAGGGACGAACTAATATCGGATACCCCACCCGATCCGCGAATTTTTTTGCTTTGTCAATCGTGGAAGCCTCTTCCCATTCCGGCTGGTCAATTTTTAATTCATTAAGCAAAGAAGAAAATTTTGCCCGATCTTCGGCCCGGTCGATATCTTCGGGCGATGTTCCTAAAATTTTGTAGCCCGATTTATAAAGCGGCATGGCGAGCGAGTTGGCAATCTGTCCGCCGACCGAGACAATGATGCCTTTGGTTTTTTCAAAATCAGCGATGTCTCGCACCCGTTCCAAAGTCAGTTCTTCAAAATACAGCCGATTGGATTCATCATAATCCGTGGAAACGGTTTCGGGATTGGAATTGATAATGATAGTTTGTTCATGGTGTTTTCTTAATGTTCTCGCGGTATTTACCGCCGACCAATCAAATTCCACGGACGAACCGATTGAATATGGTCCGGAGCCGAGAACCACGATCGGCTTTTTCGCGCTCGGTTTTAAGTCATTCTTCGTTCCATGATAAGTCAGATAAAGATAATTCGTTTGCGCCGGAAATTCGCCGGCGAGAGTGTCAATTTGTTTTACGACCGGCTTGATTCCCGCTTTAAGCCGTTGGGTTCTAATGGCCTCTTCGTCGGTGCCAACGATAGTCGCGATAGCGCGGTCGGAGAAGCCGAATTGTTTGGCTTTTTGTAACTTGTAACTTGTAACTTGTAACTTGTTTCCAGTTTCTAATTTCCAGTTTCTAATTTCCAATTTCTCCACCTCTGCGATTCTTTTAATATGATGCAAAAACCACGGGTCAATCGCGGACAGTTTATGCGCCTCGTTCACCGAACCGCCGGCAGAAAAAAACTTATACAACGCGTACAGCCGCCGGTCGGTCGGCCGGGCGATTTCGTCTTTGATATTATTTATTTTATACGGATAATCATGCACTCCGGTCATGCCGTGGTTCAGCATCCGCACCGCTTTTTGCAAAACCTCGGGAAACGAGCGGCCGATCGCCATCACCTCGCCGACGCTTTTCATTTCCGTGCCGATAAAGCGTTCGGCGGTTTTTAATTTATGCGTGTCCCAGCGCGGAATTTTTAGCGCTAGGTAATCCAGAGCTGGTTCAAAAAAGGCCGAGGTTTTTTGGGTCACCGCATTTTTCAGTTCATCCAGACGCTTGCCCAGAGCCAGCTTGGCCGCGACAAAGGCGAGCGGATAGCCAGTAGCTTTGGAAGCCAAGGCGCTGGAACGGGAAAGTCGGGCATTCATTTCTATTACCCGATAATCACTGTTCTCTGGATTTAGCGCAAACTGCACATTGCACTCGCCGATAATGCCAATTTGCCGGGCGATTTTGATGCTTACTTCGCGCAATAAATGATACTCATGATTATTTAAGGTCTGCGAAGGCGCCACCACAATGCTCTCGCCAGTATGAATGCCCATCGGGTCAAAATTTTCCATGTTGCAAACCGTAATGCAGTTGTCAGCGCCGTCCCTCACCACTTCATATTCCACTTCTTTCCACCCGCCTAAATATTCTTCAATCAAAATTTGCGGTACAGTGCTTAGGGCCTCGCCGGCTTTTTTCTTTAGTTCTTTTTCCTCGCGCACCACTCCGCTGCCCAATCCGCCCAAAGAAAATCCTGAACGCATCATCACGGGATAACCGATTTTTTTCGCCGCGCGGAGAGCATCGGCGACAGTCTTTACTGCTTCACTCTTCGGCGTTTTGACTTCAATTTTGTTCAGCTCTTTTTTGAACAAATCCCTGTCTTCAGTAATTCTAATCGCCTGCACCGGCGTTCCCACTACCGCCACTTGATATTTTTTCAATACTCCCTTTTCTGCCAATTCCAATCCTAAATTAAGCGCCGTCTGCCCGCCAAAGCTCAAAAGCAGGCCATCCGGTTTTTCCTGGGCAATAATTTTGCTGACAATGTCAAAATTCAACGGCTGGAGATAAACCGTGTTGGCCATTGTCGGATCGGTCTGGACTGTGGCGATGTTGGGATTGATCAGGACGGTTTTTATTCCTTCTTCTTTCAAAGCTTTTATGGCTTGAGAGCCGGAATAGTCAAACTCGCCGGCTTGGCCGATTCTTAGTCCACCTGAACCTAAGATTAAGACAGTGCGGGGTTGTGTGTTGCGTTGTGACATAAGCTCTGGTTGGCGGTAGCCCGACAACCCTACCTCTGTCTCCTTCCCTTATGAAGGGAAGGAGAACCAAATAAAGTAAGGTTAACTTAAATTCAATCGTTAGCCCCTTTCCCTTCGTACTTGTCCCGTCGGATACGGGAAGGGAAAGGGGTTGGGGATAGGGTTGTCGGGCTGCAAAACTTTATTTTTTTACAACAATTCATAAAATTGTCTAAACAACCGAGCCGTATCAGTAGGCCCCGGCGCCGCTTCCGGATGAAACTGTACCGAAAAAAACGGCAGGCGTTTATGCGCCACGCCTTCCACCGAGCCGTCGTTCAGATTGCGAAAATTTACCCGCCAATCGCGCGGCAATGATTTTTCGTTAACAGCATAACCGTGATTTTGACTGGTGATATAACAGCGTTTGGTCGCGGTTTCAATTACCGGCTGGTTCTGCCCGCGATGTCCGTATGGCAGTTTGTAGGTTTTTGCTCCGGCCGCGAGACCCATCAGTTGTGAACCGAGACAGATGCCAAAGATCGGTTTTTTGAATTTCATCGCCCGTTTCAAAATCTCAATCGTTTCGTTCGCCATCATCGGATCTCCGGGACCGTTGGACAATACGACGCCGTCAAACTTCTCCTTGGTATAATCATAATTATACGGCACGCGGTGAATCGTCAGGTCAAACTTTTTTAATTCCCGCATAATACTTTCCTTCATGCCGCAGTCAACGGCGAAAATGATTTTTTTGCCCTTGCCGTAGGTTTTCTTTTTTTTGCAGGATACTTTTGCTACAAGGTTTTTTTTATTTGGATCAATGAATTTATAATTAGTAATTGGTAATCGGACAATTGTTTCCAGTTTCGTGTTTCGTGTTTCGTGTCTCGTGTTACGTGCCTCGTGCCTCGTGTTAATCGCTCCAAGCATCACTCCATATTCTCTCAACATCTTCGTCAACGCCCGTGTGTCTACGCCGGTAATAATTGGCACTTTCTGCTCTTTTAACCATTCCAGCAATGACAATTTTCCGTCCGCGTGGCTCCAATTCTCGCACGCTTCGGAGACGACGACGCCGGCGGCGTGGATTTTGTTTGACTCCCAGCCGGAGATGCCATGACGAGAGACGCCCCAACGGGCGCCAGAGACGCCCCAACGGGGCGTCTTTACGGCAGGGACGCCATAGTTGCCGATCAGCGGATAAGTGAAGACGATGATCTGCCCGGCGTAAGACGGATCGGTGAGCGTCTCCACATAACCGGTCATGCCGGTAGTGAAAACGACTTCGCCGGAATACCAGTCGGTCTGCCACGACGGGGAGTAGCCGGGGAATTGGGTTTTGTTTTTTAGGATTAGTTTTGAGGGAGTGGATTTCATACCATTGAATAAATATCTGCTTAATCTACTCGGCTTTAGCCGAGGTTAATATCTGCTTAATCTACTCGGCTTTAGCCGAGGTTTCGCGAGCTTTAGCTCGTATATTTATTGGAATTGGGGCTAAAGCCCCGCGACCCCCGCTAAAGCGGGGTAGATTTAACGACGGATTAAAAAAATACCATCCGCGCGGGATGGTTTGTCTCATTTTTTGTTCGGCTTTAGATTGTGTTCAGTAATTTTTGTCATACTTTTATAGATAATACCAGAATTCTAAAATTTTAGCAAGGGGGGTGTGGATATTAGACCCTCTTGACAGAGGAGAAGGTTTTTACTATACTCTCCTGTCATTTAGAAATGACCGTGCTTGGCCGTGGTGGCCGGGCACGAATCGCGCATAAACAGGAGAAACACACGATGCGCGCCGTTCTTTCTTTTCTTTTCGTCGCCGGCTTCGCGCTGGCATCTTCAACGGTTCTTGCCCAGGGAGCAGTATTCATCGAGGATCCACCGGTCGATCCTGCCGCGATCCAGCAGGTCATCGATCTGCTCCAATCCAAGGAGACCCGTGGGTTTCTATCCCGGGGGGTCATGTTCGCGGTGTGGGTGGTTTTCCGCTACGAGGGACAGATGTACACTATGTACCACAGTCCCGAACGGGAGGTAACCATAGAAGGCGTTACTGTGCCCATCCCCGGACATTTGTCCGTGTGGGTTCGCCCGGAAGGAACATACGGAGAAGATCTGGTGGAGACCTGGAGCGACCAGAGTTTTGACGGGGTAGTAGACTTCGGGATCGGTGGAGATGATGACGCCACGGCCGAGGAGAGGCATCATTTCAGCCGCGATCGAGATTTCGGCTGGGAGTTCCTGCCCTACTGGCAGGAGTGGTACGCCCGGTCCATCGCCGCGGCGCTGGCAACGCTCCATTAGGAGCTGAAGGAGACATACAATGCGGATCCAACTGTCTCAAAAACAGGAGGATCCGCAGGAGACAAAAGGCGCCATGGGAATGGCGCTTTTTGCTTGAAAAAAAATGGCTTGGACGGTATACTGTGGTCACGACAACACGAAAGCACGCCAACACGACAATGTAACAATGTAACAATGAGACAGTCGAGTAATAAGAATTGAAGATTAAAAGATTGCCATTGGATGGCAATTCGTAATCTTTTAATCTTTTAATCTTCATTTTTTATGTCCGGTCACTCCAAGTGGCACAATATTCAACAGAAAAAAGGCAAGCGGGACGCGATGCGGGGGGATTTGTTTACCAAACTTTGCCGGGCGGTTACAGTCGCGGCCCAGCAGGGCGGGGGAGAAGTAGATACGAATTTTTCTCTGCGGCTCGCGATTGAGAAAGCCCGGGCCGGCAATGTGCCGAAAGACAAGATTGACCACGCGATCAAGCGCGGCACCGGCGAATTGAAAGACGAAGCCGCGATTCAGGAAGTGATTTACGAAGGATACGGGCCGGGCGGTGTCGCGATTTTGATTGAAACGATTACTGATAACACCAACCGCACGGTCGGAGAATTGAAGAACGTGTTTTCCAAATACGGCGGTTCGCTTGGCGGACCGGGGAGCGTGCGGTGGCAGTTTGGGCAGTTGGGCGTAGTCCGTCTTGATGAAAGTCAAAAGTCCAAAGTCCAAAGTGAAAAGTCCGATTTTGAATTGGCACTGATTGACGCCGGCGCTGATGATATTGTTGATAGCGAGTTCGGGATGGAAATTCGCTGTTCGATGGAAAAGTTTCAGAAGGTTTTGGAAGCGGGGCGTTCTTTTGGTATTGAACCGGCGAGCGCCGGATCGGAGTGGGTGGCGAAGGAGGAGATTAAGGTTGATGAAAATATTTCCAAAAAAATGGCGGAGTTGTTTGGCGCGTTGGAAGAGCTGGAGGATGTGAAAGAGGTGTATACCAATGAAGCCTGATGGCTTCAAATTCACCTAATTTCTAATTCACCTAATTCACCTAAAAAATTTCTAATAACTAAACCCCAAGAGAGATTTTGTTATTAGACATTTGATATTTTATTAGAGCTTGCCCTGAGCGAAGCCGAATGGGTGAATTAGACAATTAGGTTAATTAGGTGAATTTATGCAGTGGGCGATAAATTATGAGCGCAAATTCACAGAAAGTACGTATCATTGGCATTGACCCGGGCTTCGGTCGTATCGGTTGGGGCGTGATTGAAAAACAGAATGGCGACTGGATTCATGTCGCCCATGGCTGTATTGAAACCGGCGCGGGGGAGCCGTTTACTGATCGGCTCGCGGAATTGCACCGGGAGCTGAACAAAATAATAAAAAAATATCATCCGGATCGCGCCGCGGTGGAGGATTTGTTTTTTTTCAAAAATGTAAAGACCGCCATGAAAGTGGGGCAGGCGCGGGGCGTGATTTTGCTGACGCTGTCTCAAGCGGGCATGCCGATTGACGAATTCACTCCTCTGCAGGTCAAGCAGGCCATGACCGGCTATGGCCGAGCCGAGAAAGGACAGATGCAAAAAATGGTGAAAGTGATTTTGCATCTAAAATGCGCTTCGCTCCAAGACGACGCGGCCGACGCTTTGGCCGCGGCGCTAACCGGCGGAGCGAGTTTGAGAATGCGCGGCGTGCGTTAAAGACAGAGGCAGATAGTGTCCACCTACGGAAGAAATTTGAAAACAACAAAACCGACTGGAACTCCTACGTAAATTTCTGTTTACCACAGAAACTTGCGCAGTGGCCAGTCGGTTTTGTTTTTCGTCCGTGAATTTCAATCCCTCCTGGTTACTGCTGGTGTCGTGGCTACCCGACGGCCATCGCTACCACCAACGGGCGGGGTTGAAGGCCGCTCGAATCTCCTTGCCGAGGAGCAGACCGTCGAGCCGTCGGACGGCGCTTCTCGCCAACCGGCAGGGCAGGCGGTGGTCATTGGCCCGGAGCCATGTCCTAGCCCAGGCCGCCATCTCAGGGCTTTGAGCTATGTTCCGGAAGAACTGCACGACCGCAAGGGTCTGATCTACAATTTGAGGCGTTCTCATTTCCCTTGTCCTTTAGTGGGTTGTGACGGAATATTATGTTAGCAAAGTACTGGATTTTATTCAAGCGAAAGAAAACAAAATTCCACTCTTCGCGAAGAGTGGAATTGAATTTGAGGAGAGAGCGCGACCACGTGATGTTATGGTCAGTGTGGTCGCGCTCTGGTGGATGAAAAAGGGCACCCACCTACCCTGTCTCCGCTCTCGGAGTGTTGCCTACCGGGTCCAGGCCCCGGTGCCTCTCTTCTCCCTTGCGGCGGGAGTGAGGCCGGCTACGTCATCATGATGAGAGCGGAGGCGGTTCCGCGGTGGGGATTGTCGGCGGTTTGAAACCAGCGACCCTTCATGATCAGAAGGATCCGGAGGAATCAACATCCATCCGATTGCTCCCCACCTCTCCCACCGATAAGCTGTTATCATGTGGGACCTCCAGTGGAGTGAATGTTAGCAAAGAGAGGGAGAGATTACAAGGTTGGGTTGTGGATAATAAGGAGTGGCGGCCAGATAATCTATCTTCTGTCTACCGGGACGGTGGTAGTCCGACAACCCTATCCCCAACCCCTTTCCCTTCCCGTATCCGACGGGACAAGTACGAAGGGAAAGGGGCTTACGATTGGATTAGAGTTAAACTTACTTAACGGGTTCTCTTTCCCTTCATAAGGGAAAGAGACAGAGATAGAGTTGTCGGGCTACCGCCAGCGCTAATAAACAGAAGGATTACTTGTCGGACTACCGCCAGCCATCATTCCCAGCTTCTCTTCAATTCCAAAAAACTATCTTCTTTAATCGCTTTTCTAATCTCTCGCATCAAATCCAAAAAGAAATGCACATTATGAATCGTTGCCAAGCGGTAAGCGAGTAGTTCTTTGGCGCTAAAAAGATGGTTCAGATAGGCGCGGGAATATTTTTTACAAGTTGAACAAGAGCAGGACGGATCAATCGGCTGTTCGTCTTTTTTAAATTCTGATTTGGTAATGTCAATCCGGTGTTTTTTTGATACCGTTGGATGGACAAAGAGCGCGCCGTTTCTTGCCATCCTCGTTGGCGAGACGCAGTCAAACATATCCACGCCGCGCTCCACGACGGCAAATAAATCCAACGGCGAATGTCCCACGCCCATGGTGTAATGGGGTTTATCTTCCGGAATAATCGGGTTCACCCAGTCCAGAATTTGTTTAGTCGCCTCCATATTAAACCCGACTGATTCGCCGCCGATGGCGATGCCGTCAAAGTTTAGCGAGGAGATGAAGCGGGCAGACTCTTCACGAAGCTTTTGATAGTTGGCGCCTTGGATGATGCCGAAGAGTGATTGAAGATTGAAGATTGAAGATTTAAGATTTTGTTGGTGATAAGTGAGTGAACGATCTGCCCACTGATGCGTCCGTTCCATTGCCTCGCGGGCTTTTGCTTCTGAAACATTATCCGGCGTACATTCGTCAAAGGCCATGATAATGTCCGCGCCAAGTTGGTGTTGAATTTCTATGGCGGATTCGGGGGTGAAGCGGTGAGTGGAGCCGTCGATGTGGGAGTGAAAGGTGACGCCGTCGTTGTCTATTTTTACAAGATTGCTGTGTTCACTTTCACTTTCAGATTTCCCCGCAGCGAGCGGGGTCCCGCTGCGGCGGGACAGATTTATGATTTCAGATTTTTGATTGTTGTTGTGTTGTGGTGTTGTTATGTTTTTGTGTTGGAGTGAAAATACTTGAAAACCGCCGGAGTCAGTAAGAATCGGCCGGTCCCAATTCATAAATTTATGCAGTCCGCCAAGTTCGGCAATTAAATTTTCGCCCGGCCGCAAGTGCAAATGATAAGTATTCGCGAGAATGACTGGCGCGTCAAGATTTTTGAGGTCATCCGAATCCAGCGCTTTCACTGTCGCTTGCGTGCCGACCGGCATAAAAACCGGCGTCTCAATATCGCCGTGCGCGGTGTGGATGATGCCAGTACGAGCGAGACAGTCGGATGATTTGTGGGTTATATCAAAAAACATTTTGTTATTTGTTATTTGCCGCCAGTGTAGCGTGTTTTGCTTAAAATTTCAAGTCAAGGTAAAATGGAATGCAGAGAGAGAGCGTTGATTTCAAATTTGAGAATATGGATTATAAAAAATTTAATTTAATTTGTTTAGGATTATTTGTTTTTTTTGTATCTGGGACAGTTTTCGTTTGGTCAAGGAATGAACCGCAGATTTATAATACACAGATACCGCAGTTGTCTATTTTGGAAATAAAGCAGGATAATCAAAATAGGGAAAGGGTTGGTGTCAAAGGGTTAGGTGAAATTGCCGACGAGACCTTGCCGGCACAAATGAACTTAGCCGTGCCATTTACCTCCCAAGCGCCGGAAAAAAATTGGGAAGAGCCGTGGCAGGATGCGTGCGAGGAGGCCGCGGTTTTAATGTTAGACGCTTATTACAAAAGTTACGGTTTAAGTCCATTGTCGGCAAAGGATGAATTGCTGAAAATGGTTGCTTGGGAAAAAGAGCAGGGTTTGGGTCCAAGTATTTCTATGGAAAACGTTAAAAAACTAGTTGACAGTTATATTTTGGAAAAATCCGAAATTTTAAATCTGAAATCTGAAATAATTGCTGACCCCACGGTGGAGCAGATTAAAAATTACCTGGCAAACGGACAGCCGGTTTTGGCGGTGGCCGATGGCAAGGTTTTGCCCAATCCGCATTTTAGAAATGGCGGGCCGGTTTATCACGCTTTGATTATCAAGGGTTATGATGAAGATGAATTCATTACCAACGATCCGGGTACGCAGTTTGGCGCGGATTTCAGGTACAAGTACGATGTTTTGATGAACGCGATTCATGATTGGAACAGCGGGGACGTGAAGAACGGCAGGAGAGTGGTTTTGGTTCTGGAATAATAGTGGGTGGTTGTTTATCCACAGTCCCCTTGACATATTTTGTTCGGAAGGTGATAATGATAAAAACAGACAGATTATGTATTTTCGTTTTAGAAAGTCAATTATCTTGGCGCTTATTATCCTCCGCCATTCGGTGGTTGATTTTGCTGTTGGATAGACGCAAGGTAATCCAGAAAAAAATCAAGCCACCGCCCACATTTGCGGTGGTTTTTCTTTTTATAACAAGTCCCGTTTAACGGGATAAACACGCTGAACAAACGCGCTGACCATAGGAAAATTCCTATGAAGATCTTTCACTTAAAAAGTGATGATTTCATTCAGCGTGTTTGTCATCACAATAGAAAGATCTTCATAAGAGTTTTCCTTGGTTGGAAAGCTCTTTCTGTTTATCAAGGTCTTCACCCAGGTTTTCACCCAGAGAGGACGATATGAAAAAAGCGAAAGACAAGAGGTCGCATCAGGGTAGCTCGGAAGCAGACAAGAAGAACAGCCCGGGGAAACGGAAGGAATCCCCGGCGGCAGAGCGGCCGCTCTGCAACCATTTCGGCTTGCCCAAGCAGAGGTACTGGTGGGAGTGGTGGGACTGATTTCGTTCTTTTTCCCGCAAGAGGCGGGATTCCCAGGGAGGGAAAATTTTCCATGGAACGATCGCGCAAGCCCTGGCCAGGGCCCCGCAATTCTTAAGCCGCATTCATGACGAGTGCGGCTTATGCTTTTACAAAAGGTATTTTTTTGTTACACTGTTCGTGGCTGTCATTACGCTCGGAATGACATTGTGAGAATATGATTGACTATCACAAAGAACTCAACCCCGAACAATTGAACGTCGTCCAAAACGCCGCCGGCCCGTGTTTAGTTTTGGCCGGCGCCGGGTCGGGCAAGACGCGCGCCATCACTTACCGCGTGGCATATTTGATTGAAAAAGGCGTTGATCCAAAAAATATCTTGCTGGTAACGTTCACCAATAAAGCGGCGCGAGAGATGATTGAACGGGTGGGGCGATTGGCCAGGGCAGTAGAGGCGCAAGATTTTGCGCCTCTACTGCCCTGGTCCGGCACGTTTCATCACATCGCGTACCGGATATTAAAAAAATACGCGCCGTTTTTGCAATACAAAAATAATTTTTCCGTTTTGGACAGCGCTGACAGTCTGGATTTGATTAAATTGTGTTTGAAACAAGAAGGAATTGACCGGAAACAGCGGCGATTTCCTTCGGCTGGCGTGATTCAGTCCATTGTCAGTTACGCGCGCAATGCCGAGGAGACGATTGAGGCGGTATTGGAATTGAAATATCCGAATTGGTTAGACATTGGCGAAACCATTGGCCGGATTGCCAAGGACTATGACGAGCGCAAGCGCGCGGGCAATGTGATGGATTTTGACGACCTGCTCGTTAATCTGCATTTGCTTTTGGCCAAGTCGGAAAAAGTCCGAACTAAAGCGGCGGATCAGTTTCAATATATTCTGGTTGACGAATATCAGGATACTAATCGGGTGCAGGCGTCAATTATTCGCTTGCTGGCTTCTAAACATAAAAATATTTTGGTGGTTGGCGACGATGCCCAGAGCATTTATTCGTTTCGCGCGGCCGATATTCAGAATATTTTAGCGTTTGAAAAAGAATATCCGGGAGCTAAAATTTTTCGATTAGAAACAAATTACCGATCAACGCCGGATATTTTAAATTTGGCCAATGATGTTATTTCCAACAATGTAAAGCAGTACGATAAAAATCTGAAAAGCATGAAAGAGAGATTTACCAAACCGGAAGTGCGTTCGTTCGCGGATCAAAATGAAGAGGCCGAGTTTATTGCCGAAAGAATTTTGGAATTGCGCGACGAAGGTGTGCATCTGAAAGAAATGTCAGTTTTGTTCCGCGCCGCTTTTCATTCGCAGGCCTTGGAAATGGAATTGACCAAGCGGGGCATCGCGTATGACTATCGCGGCGGGATCAGATTTTTTGAACGGGCGCACATCAAAGATGTTTTGGCGTATTTGCGGATTTTTAACAACAAAAACGACGCGATCGCGTGGGGGCGGGTGTTGAATATGCAACAGGGGATTGGGGCGGCGACGGCGGAGAGGATTATAGACGCGGTTCGTTCGGTTGGTGGTAGTCCGACACCTCACCCCCTGACCCCTCTCCTAAAAGGAGAGGGGGTGGCGATTGATTTGCCGCCCCGCGCCCAGGTCGGGTGGAATGATTTTTTGCAGATTTACGAAACCATGTTCAAAACCAATGGCGCGCCGGCGGAATTGATTCGCGCGGTGTTGGAATCAAAATACGCCGAATATCTGGAATACGAATATCAGGATTATCGCGAGCGGTTGCAGGATTTGGAACAGTTAGCATTTTTTGCCGAGCGCCAGTCGGATCTGTCCGCGTTTCTCGCCGAAGCCACGATGCAGGAGAATTATGGCCGCGAGTCCGTAGAGGCGAGGCACGCCTCGCCTCTGTCGGACAATGAAAAAATAATTCTCTCCACGGTTCATCAGGCCAAAGGGCTGGAATGGGAAGCGGTTTTTATTTTAAATTTATCCGCCGGTCAGTTTCCCAACGAGCGGGCGATAAAAGAATTAGACGGAATAGAAGAAGAGCGGAGGTTGTTTTACGTGGCCCTGACGCGGGCGAAAAAATATCTCTATCTCACCTATCCCTTGTCCGGCGGTTATTCCAGTTTCTCGCAGGGGCCGAGCATGTTTTTAGAAGAAATTAACAGAGATTTGGTGAGCGAGAGCGGGTTTGGCGGAGAGAGTAATGTGTTTGATTTGGATAATAATGACGAAGGAGTTAGGTATGAACCGTTGGATGGCGACAAGCCAAGAAGAAGTTTTTTGAAGGGGATTGAAGAGCTTTGATTATTGCTAAATTGTTACATTGCTAAATTGTTAAATTGTTTTTTATGTCAGAGCAAAAATATCTTCAACTCAATGATATTGGCGCGTATAAGATGGCTTTTCATTTGTCTAATTATGTTTGGGATATTGTAATAAAGTGGGATTTTTTTGCCAAAGATACGATCGGCAAACAGTGGGTAAGAGCGGTTGATTCCAATTCTGCGAACATTGCCGAAGGTTTTGGCAGATACAGTAAAAAAGATAAGATAAAATTTTATCGTTATACTTACGGTTCAGTTAAAGAATGCTGTGATTGGACATTGAAAGCAAAGGTACGCGGGTTGATTAGTCAAAAACAGTACGACCATATTATGGGAGAATTAAACAAACTCCCCAAAGAAGTTAATGGCCTCATTGCTTTTACTAACGCAAAATTAAAGTTTTAGACAAACAATGTAGCCATGTAGCAATGTAACAATTTAACAATGTAACAATAATCGTGTTTGACTTTCTTGCCGCGCAGCGCTATAATACGCCTAACATTATTTTTTAAACTACGCAAATATGGATTTCAAAAAAGAGAAAACCTATGTAATGATCAAGCCTGACGGCGTTAAAAAAGGTTTAATCGGCGAGGTGATTCGCCGGTTTGAACAGCGCGAACTTAAAATTGTCGCGCTTCAGATGTTTCAGCCCACGTTTGAACAAATTGACAACCATTATCCGAAAGATGAAATATGGATTCGCCGGTTGGGGCAAAAGACTCTGGCGACTTATGAAAAATATGGCATTGACGCCGTCAAACAGCTGGGAACGGATAATGATTTGGAACTCGGTAAAATGGTGCGCCAGTGGCTCGTGGATTACATGACTTCGGCGCCTTTGGTTAAAATGGCGGTAGAAGGCGTGCACGCGGTGGATATGGTAAGAAAGATTGCCGGGGCGACTATGCCTTATCAGGCAGATATGGGTACGATTCGCGGAGATTACTCCAATGATTCTCCGGCAGTGGCCAATTCGGAGAAGCGGGCGGTAATGAACATTGTCCACGCCTCGGAAACGCCCCAAGAAGCGGAGCATGAGATCAAGCATTGGTTTGGCAAAAAGGCGGAGATATATTCTTACGAGAGATTGAGTTAAACTGGTGTGGATAAATTTATTTGACTTTTTTAGTGATTTTAAATATTAAAAGTATGGGAGAAGTTGAATGGAGAATGATAGACGGAAATGGTGGTCGAGGAGGCGACAGAAATTATAGAAACGGAGAGCCGATAGATGAAAAAAGCGAACACGGAAACAGCGGACCCGAAGATTGGCCGATAACTATTTATGATTTGCCGCAACTAGAGATTAGGATGCCTGACTCTGTCCCGGAATCGGTACCCAAGATGCCCCCGCCACCTTCCGAAAATTTACCGCCATTACCCGGACAGAAGAAAATAAAATGGGGGCCAATAAACCCTAGAGACGTTCCGCCACAAAAGAGAAATTAGATTTGACATTGGTTTTTTGTTATTCTATAATACCATTGATCCTGACATTAGGCAGTACGATCATATTCTACAACAGTATCTTTTGGACTACTTATATCGTTCCGGTCCGTGGACCGTAACTGCGGTTATCCACTTATTAAATAGGGATATTGTTCTGTACTGCCGTTCGTTGGGGTCAAAATAATCCCGTTTTTGCGGGGTTGTTTTTTATTTTAATGCTTGTTATACTCTATTTTCTATCGGGCTATAGCGCCGTTGGTTAGCGGTCGCTTGAGGCGACCATGGGGTGCATATGTTTTACGGATGTATTTTGAGAAGTCAAAAGAATGGATACAGAATAGACAATCAGATCGGGGTGTAGTTCAGTTGGCTAGAACGCATGCATGGGGTGCATGAGGTCGCCCGTTCGAGTCGGGTCACCCCGACAAAGTTAGATATTTGGAGAATTAATCAGGCATATTTTTGTTTCCAAAATGTACTGGTTCTACAAAAAAGACACCCGCTGAAGGCGTCTTTGATGTTTTACCGGATCAAATTTTATGTCGTTGCTTTTGTTTGCTTGGTTGTCGTACGAATGCATTTGGTACAAACCTTTTTTTTGCCAACCTTTTGCAGATTAATATATTGGCGTTTGAGTGTTTTAATTTTTGAATGGCTGCGGCTGGCTCCTTTTGTCGGGCCTCGGCCGCATACTTCGCATCTTCTAGACATATACTCATTTAATGGATTATTGGATTATTAATGGGCGCCCCCTTGAAAATTTAACTGTTTTCTACTATACTACAGTTCATTCTTTGACGGGAGGATTATACTGTTATTTTTTACAGCTGTCAAGGGCGTGTTACTAATAAACCATTAAACTGTCTTTTTCTTTCTATGGATATTTCTTTTACGATTTTTTTCGTCATTGTGATCATTTTTTCCGCTATTATACATGAATATTCTCATGGGTGGATGGCCGATCAGCTGGGCGATCCGACCGCGCGCTATGCAGGCAGATTGACCTTGAACCCGATCGCGCACGTTGATTTATTCGGATCAATTATTTTGCCGCTTATTATGATCCCCACCGGCATGTTGTTTGCCTATGCAAAACCGGTGCCATACAATCCCTATAATCTAAAAGATCAAAAATGGGGTCCGGTGTGGGTGGCAATAGCCGGGCCAGCGTCAAATTTGGTGTTGGCATTCATCTTTGGGCTTGTCCTGCGGTTTTTACCTGTTTCAAATCTAAGTATTTTTCTTTTTATTATAGTATACGCAAATGTAATGCTCGCAATTTTTAATTTGGCGCCGATTCCCCCGCTTGATGGATCCAAACTCTTGTTTGCGCTGCTGCCGGATTCTATGTCGCAGGTAAAAGCGCAACTCCAACAGTATGGATGGGTAATTTTATTACTCTTCATATTTGTGGGTTTTCAGTGGATTTCACCGATTATCAAATATTTGACAGGGTTATTTACCGGTGGCGCGATGTATTGATTCCAGATCTAAATAGAAGAATTCCTAAAAAGGAATTTTTTTATTCACACCGATTTCTGCGCAACTCATTTGGCTGGCTCAGACAAACATGATGTAACTGAATTTGAAAAGTTAAGAGAACTTAATGGGGAGGATATCAAGAGTTTGAAAAAAGAGATTTTAGAAAATTTAGATGTCTTGCCGCCGGCAGTAATAAAGTATGTTCAAGAGTTGTGTTGAAATTAAATAGTTTATTTCATCATTGAAATCGCCATGCTGGCGATTTTTTGGTATAATGTACTTCATTATTCACTCTAACCTTATTTTATGTCCAAAAATCGCGTTTCGTTCATCGCCTGGATTATCTTCCTCGTTGTCGCCGCCGTGGTCGGGGGGTATTTTTATCGCGTTTCCAAAAACCCGGGTGTCGTCGCGCCCGCAACGGATCAGTTTTCAGCAAATCATAATCAGTTGCCGGAGGGGGTGGAGGTGGTGGAGGAGCACGGAGATACTATTATAGAGGATTTATTTAATAATATTGAAATTAATTTAGGTGATTTAAGATCAGAATTTAGGATTGATAGGGGTGACTATGGGTTGGATGGTTTTGGTATAAATATCGAAGGAAGTGGAGGTGTTACTTTATTGATTTTTGAAAAAAATAATGATGAAGATTATTTTGAGTACATTGATAGATTATTGGATCGTGGAAATGAGGTTTCGCCTACTGAAGAAAGGTTAATTAAAAAAGCATCAGAAACGGATTATAAATATGCATTAACTCAGTTACAAGATGGTCCAGTACCAGGTCAATACAGTTATTATCTGCTATTTAATGGTGATTCTCGTGTATTTCATTTAACTAGCTATTCTTTGGAGTTACTCGAACGGGTAAAATCGGGCATTAGATTGAAATAGTATGAATTATGGAGGTCGATTATTTTCTTTTTTGTATTTGATGATAATTACGTCAGTTATTTTTTTTGCCATCTCGGTAATCGCGGTAACAATAAGCGGTTTTGTTTATGGGGATAGTGGTGTTACACAAAGTAAGAGCAGCATGACAAATGGATTGGGTAATAGTTGGTATAGTAATACTGCAAAACGGTGGTATAAAGGCCATATGGGAGAAGATTACAGTTTAGATAGAGGAGAAAATATATATGCCATAGCCAATGGTCGAGTGGTAAAAGTGTATGATTGGCCGTTGTGTACAGGCAGGGATCAAGATGCATATAAAAATGGAGAAATTACTAAGGAAGAATATAATGAGAAAGTAAAGTCTACTCATGGTTGGGGAAAGGTGGTAATTGTTGAACACAAAATACCTGATGATAAAAATGTATATTTTAACATAGGAAATGATGACGAAAATAATAAAGTTAAAATTGTTTATTCTCAATATGGTCATTTGGGTAGTATTAAGATAAAGGAAGGTGATAATGTGGAGAAATCACAAGTTATAGGAAATGTTGGTGATATGCGCTGTTTGTGGGGTGATCACCTCCACCTTGAAATCAAAAAACAAGAAGGATATGACGCTGACCTGCAAAACACCGCCGGCGCTGGTACTGGCTACTCCGGCACCGACGGTTCCGCGCCCCATCGTTACGCTCCTTCCAAATTTATTGAACTTAATAAAGATCTGGTGGTTGGCGAACCGGAGACATCCGTTGTTTCTCAATCTGAATCCAGGTCTCAATCTCTGTTCTCCCGTTTTTATGGGTTCGTTGCTTCAATCTGGGGCCGTTTTTTTGGTTCGCAGGAAGCGGGGACAGAGGCCGAGACCGTGGTGGGCAGCGGGCAGGTGTCCGAGATGAACTTGGGGCAAGCGGAACAGCCCATAGAACAGCCAAGAGAAGAATTAACTCCACCGTCCACGAGGTATGACGCGCAGATTTTGAATTCGGGAGAAACCGTAACCGTCGCGCGCGGGGCCGTGGAAATGTCGATTGTTTTGCGCGCGAAAAATACCGGTACGACACCATGGACGCCGGAGGAAATTTCGGTCAATGTCGTGGGCGGAGAAGCGGCGAATCAGGTTTATCGGCATGCGAGCTGGCTGACTGCTCTGCGTCCGGCGAAACTTGATCAAACTAGCGTCGCGCCGGGTGGCGCGGGAACGTTTTCGGCGCGGATCGCCTTGCCGCCGACGCCCGGGAGCTATACTTTCAGGTTGCAGATCGTCCGGCAAGCGGACAGACAATTTGTTCAAGTCGGGAGCGCGTTTTTTGTTTTGACGATTGTGGTTACGGATGTGTTATCCTCTTCGTTGACCCCAGCAACCACTGCGCCGCCGCAGGCCGTTGCGCCGCCATCGCTCACGGATCAGGCTCGAGAAATGGTCCGCCGTGTGGGCGAAGAAGCGCGCCAGCTGGGCGGAGAGATTAAAGATATGGTCAATCGCGCGGTTGAACCGATTTTCATTTTGTTCAGCGGGCCGGCCGGGGGCTCTGGGTCGGGCGGTGGTTCATCATCAGGGACAACGGAGAGTGACCAAAGATCAATGATTAATGAACAGCCAACAATTAACGCCGAACCGCCAGTCATTGCGCTGACCAGTCCGTCTTCTTCATTGATTTACGTTAACACGCCGATCACGACTATCGCCGGAACAAAGAATGAGACAGTAACCGCAATCTGGGTGAACGGAGCAGAGGCGGCGGCTGTTTTTTCCTCGTCTACTGTTTGGGAGACAGCGGTATCGTTGATTGAAGGGGCCAATCGTTTTGAAGTCAGCGGACAAAGCGCGGCGGGGCGATCAACCGCGACGACAAGTTTGGAAATTTTTCTTGACACTATTCCGCCCGCCGCGCCAAGCCTCGCGCTTACGCAAACCGATTTTACTTCGGCCACTCCTACGATTGACGTCGCCTGGGAGAGTACAGACAGCGGCAGCGGCATTTTGGGATATGATCTGGAAATGGCAATGGAGGATGGCGAGGGTTCATTGGCCGGCCTTGGCGCGTGGCATGGTGCGGAAAAACGCGGAACGCGATTGTTGGCTTCGTCTGTTGAAACATTTTTTCCTCTTCTATCTCGCGCCACCTCCACCCGCCATTCGTTCGCGGCCTTGCGCCTCAAACGTTACCGGTTTCGCGCCCGGGCGATTGACGCGGCCGGCAATGTTTCGGTGTGGAGCGACAGCTCCGGCAATCGTCATGAGATCATTTCCGACTGGCGAAAAAATGTTGTCATCAATGAGGCCGCCTGGATGGGGACCGGCGGCGGAGAATGCGCCAAGCATGAATGGATTGAACTCAAAAACAATACAGCCGCGCTGGTTGATCTTTCAGGCTGGCGTCTTTTTGTCGGCAACGCGTCAATTTCGCTTTCTGGCGTGATTGAACCAGACGGTTATTATCTTTTAGTCCGTCGTTTTGCCCGAAAGGACGCGCTAACTGGTTTGCCAATCAATCTTACCACTGAGTCATTGGACATCCCTGATGCCGGCGCTCGCTTTGCTTTAGTCAATTCTCAAGGAGAGACGGTTGACGAAGTTTCATTTATCTCTGGCTGGTCGGCTGGCCGGACCGATGCTGGCGGAGATGGCGCTCGGCGCCAACCTATGGCCAGAAAAGATCCGTCGCTTCCCGGTTCTTTCCGATCAAATTGGGAAACAGCGGATCGTCTCACTCCTTTTGGCCGCACCAACAATTGCGGCGAACTTTACGGCAGTCCCGGGCGCGCGAACCGCGGCTTTACGCTGTTGCGCGTTCTTTCCTTTTATTATAGCGATTGGTTTTCTTCTGCCAACACCCTGCGGCTGACCAAAGAGCAGAGCCCGTATATTCTTGACTACATTACTGAAATTCCCAACGGGATGACGCTGGAGATTGATCCCGGCGTTACGATTATCGGCATTGATCGCTCGTCCGCGCTTAAAGTGCTAGGTCTGCTCAAGATCAATGGCACGGCCGAGGAACCGGTTGTTTTTACCTCGGCGCGCGCTTTTGGTTTTGGACTCCCGCTCTCCGGCATGTCGGTTTATTCGCCGTCATCCACGCCGGCCGCGGGCGACTGGTCGCGCATTGAGATTAAAAACGGAGGTCGAGCCGAGATCAAAAATACTCGCTTCCGCTATGGAGGATATTTTTTTGAAAAAGGCACAGGCTGGGTTTACGGCATGCGCGAGATTGCTCAAGTAATTAGAATTGTCGGCAGCACGGCCGTGATTGAAGACACGGTGTTTGAAAACAATTACCAACACACCCGGGATAAAGAGTACAATGCGGTTATCTGGGCCGATATTTCGGACGGGAATCGATCCGCATTGGCTCTTTCCCGCGTGCAAATTCTCGGCGGCTGGCTCGGGGTTGGGCTGGATAGCGCCGGCCGAGCCGGTTTTCTTTCCGCTGACTTAAATAATGTCCAGTTCAAAAATTTGATGAACCCTGACGGTCCGCTTTATTCGCACGAGGTCGCGCCCTCATTTACAGGGCTGTTGTTGGAGGGCAATGCCGCGGATCAGCTCTCATTAATTAACACGACCTTTGCTTCATCCACCACTCTTGCCGGCCCTTATCCATATCGCTTCAGCGGAATTACTGTTCCGTCCGGTTCAACTCTTACTCTTGACCCCGGAGTCGTTTTGCGAATAGCCGGGCATATGAACATCGAAGTTAGAGGGACGTTCAAAAGCCGCGGCGCGGCCAACGCCCCAGTTACTATCGTAAATGGATCAGGCTATGCTTGGTGGGGGTCGTTGGTGGTCCGTCCGGGCGGAACTGTTGACCTTGCTTACACCAGGCTGAAAAACGGCAATCGCGGGGATCTGCCTCTAAACGACAGCGCGATGCTCTGGGCCGATCAAGCTACGGTTTTTCTTGATCAGGTTACGTTTGAAGACGCTTACCGTTCTAATGCCATGATCCAGCTGCATCAATCGGATATGGCGATCAAAAACTCGCTGATTCGGTGGAGCGTTCCCAAAACCGTCAGCCGGACCGTGAAAGGCATTGCCCTTGATCGCGGATCACTCGCCATTGACAATACCCGGTTTGAAGAAATGGATATCGGGATTGAAGCTGTGGGAGCGCCAATGGTTACGGCGCAAAATCTGACGCCAGAGCATTTTATCCGCATCGCGCATTCTACTTGGTGGCCGAGGAATCTTCTGACGTTTGAGACCGCGTCAAGCACGGCTTCCAGCACGGAGGGGATATGAAAACCGCTGATTTTAATTACCACCTTCCAGCAGAGCTTATTGCCCAAAAACCAACGCGTCTGCGCGACCATTCGCGGCTGATGATTGTTGATAGAGGAAAGGCGGAAAGGGGAAAGAGGAAAGAGGCGATTGAACACTGTCATTTTTATAATATTGTTGATTATTTGGATAAGGGCGATTTGTTGGTGTGGAATAATTCAAAGGTTTTCAAAGCGCGTTTGTTTGGGTCGTTGGTTTCGAATGATGGACGAGTTTTGCGCGGCGAGGATAAACCGGTAGAAGTATTGCTCGTGCGGCCGATGGGAAATCCGGGCGTATGGAAAGTATTGGCAAGGCCTGGCAAGCACGTCAAGCCCGGGATGAGGGTGGTATTTGGAGATGGCGAACAACCCTACCCCCGCCCTCCCCTTAAAAAGGGGAGGGAGTTGGACGAGGTGTTTTATTGCGAGGTGGTAATAAAAGAACCGGACGGAAGTATTTTGGTGCAATTTCCGGATGATGAAGAAACGGTCAGAAAAAAAGCGAACAAGTATGGCGTTGTCCCTGTGCCCCCATATATTAAAGGAGATAAAAATCTTAAACTTGAGAGTTACCAAACGGTTTACGCGCGTGATGATAGAGAAGGATCAGTCGCGGCGCCGACCGCCGGATTCCATTTTACTCCAGAGTTGATTGAGAAGTTAAAGAAAAAAGGAGTTGAGTTTGCCGAAGTAACTTTGCATGTCGGTTTGGGAACATTTTTGCCGGTTAAGTCCGAAAGATTAGAGGATCATGTGATGCATAGCGAGTGGGTTGAATTGACCGAAGAAAACGCGGAGAAGATCAATCGGGCAAAGAGCGAGGGGAGACGAGTGGTGGCGGTGGGAACGACGACGGTGAGGACATTGGAAGGAATCGCGGCTTTGGGGAAAGAGGAAAGAGGAAAGAGGAAAGGGGTTGGCCGATTGTCTAACAATCTAACAATGGAACAATGTAACAATGAAATAATAAGTAGAGATAAAGTTGAAATAAATGAAGATAGGAAATTTGAAATTAGAAATTTGAAATTAGGAAAATTACCAGTTACAAATTACAAATTACAGAGTTATACTGGAGAAATAGATATTTTTATCCGCCCGGGTTTCAATTTTCAAATTGTTGATGCGTTAATCACCAATTTTCACCTCCCAAAATCAACCCTTTTGATGTTAGTAAGCGCGCTTGCCGGCAATAGGCGGTTTGTGCTACAATGTTACCAAGAGGCCGTTTCTCAAAATTATAGATTTTATAGTTTTGGAGACGCGATGTTTATTTATTAACTTAGACTTAACTATATGCGAGGAGAAGCAAAAAAGGAAATAATGATTCGGTATTCTTGACATTATTTTTATCATCTGATATACTCTTCCTGATTAATAAATCCAGCCTTTGGCTGGTCTGACCATAGTCGGTTTATCAACAGACTTGCTATCGGCCGGTAATATGCAATGTATGCTTTCAAAGAAAAAAAAGCAGAATATCATAAAAAAGTATCAGACTCACAGTGATGATACTGGTTCAAGCGAGGTGCAGATCGCCATTTTGACTTCAGAGATTGAAGAGTTGAGCGGGCATCTCAAGATTCATCACAAAGATCACTCTTCCCGCCGCGGATTACTCCGCAAAGTGGGAGAACGCCGCAGATTGTTGCGTTATCTAAAAAAAGAAAACGCGAAATCTTATGAGGAACTTATACAAAAACTTAAATTAAAACAAGCGAAGCTGTTGAAAAGACCAACAGCTGTTGATTTGGAAGATAATAATAATGAAAACGATGATGACAATATCAGCCCAAAAGACAAAGACAAAGACAATGAATAAATCAAATCCGCTCAAACACCCCGAACAGCGCGTAGGGGTGTTTATAGATGTGCAGAATTTGTATTATAGCGCCAAGAATCTCCATGGCAAAAAAGTTGATTTTGGCAATATTGTAAAAGAAGCAGTGGCCGGAAGAAAATTGATTCGCGCTATTGCTTATGTTGTTCGCACCGAATCGAAAGAAGAGCAGCCTTTTTTTGAAGCGCTTTATAATTTGGGGATTGAGACGCGCGAGAAGAATCTCCAAGTATTTAATACCGGCTTCAAGAAAGCTGATTGGGATGTCGGCCTGACTGTTGACGCGATTAGGCTGGCTCCAAGTTTAGATGCGATTGTATTGGTTTCTGGCGATGGAGACTATCTGCCATTGGTTGAATATTTGCAAAAAAGCAGCGGCAAGCAAGTTGAAGTTGTTGCGTTTGGCGGAACCACTTCAGCTAGATTGATAGAAGAAGCTGATAACTATATTGATTTGAGTTCAGAGAAAGAAAAGTTTTTGATTGTTGATAGACGGCGATTGCAACAGAGATAATGATTGGAAATTGGAAATTAGAAATTAGAAATTGGAAATTAGAAATTGGAAATTGGAAATTAGAAATAGGGAATAATGATGGAAGTAAATTTAAAGTAATCATGACTTACGCGTTTGATTATTTTATGTGGAGTAGCGAAATGAGTCCGCGGTTCGGCGGACGAATTTCGCGCTCGGACAGTGCGGATTTCGTCCCGATGCGAATCGGGACTCAATCCGCTATTCCGCAAATGCGTAGGTCCTCGTAATTTAAAAAGTTAGTCATTTATTCACGAGAGTTGGTCTGGAAGAATCTAGGTCTCATGCTGATGAATCGCGCAGGATTCAAGGCGCTATGCAGATCTATCTCATCTGGATCATCTTCTCACAAACAAAACATATATATGTTAAATGTGAAAAGTTGGTCTGCCGAATGGGGCGGACGCACGCTGACTGTTGAAGTCGGCAAATTTGCATTGCAGGCAAACGGTTCTTGCACTGTCAGGTATGGCGATACGATGATTCTCGCCACTGTTGTCCAAAGCGATGAAGCGCGGGAAGAAATAGATTATTTTCCTTTGGCAGTTGATTTTCAGGAAAAATTGTATGCCGCCGGGAAGATCAAAGGTTCTCGTTTTATCAAGCGAGAAGGCAGACCCAGCGATGAATCGGTTTTAGTCGGCCGTATGGTAGACCGGGCCATTAGGCCTCTCTTTAATGATCAAGCGCGTAATGATGTTCATGTGGTGGTGACGGCCTTGTCTGTTGACGGACAAAATGATGCCGCTATTCCAGCATTTGTGGGCGCGAGCGTGGCGCTTGCCATTTCGCCAATTGTCTGGGACGGGCCGATCGCTTGCGCGCGGATAGGCAAAAAGGATGGTAATTTAATTCTCAACGCCACACTGTCCGAGGCAGAAGAAGGCATTTTGGATTTGGTAGTTGCCGGCACGCCGGATCGGCTAGTAATGGTGGAGGCTGGGGCAAAAGAAATACCGGAAGCGGAGTTGATTGACGCGATGAAGTGGGGGTGTAGCCAGCTAAAGCCAGCGCTGGATTTGGTGTCTAAAATTCAAAAGGAAATTGGAGCGCAAAAGAATATGACGCCGGTGGCGGATGATTTGAAAGGGATTGATGACAATGTGGAAGAAAAAATACGGCAAACCACCCGCCAATTTGTGCTTGAAAAAGCGGGTGAGATGATGTTTGATTCCGTAAAAGTCGGACGTAAAGAGCGTGATGAAATGGTAAAAAAAATTAAAAAGGCAGCCGCCGAATATTTGACAGCGCAAGGTTTCGCAGAGGAGGCGCATCAGGCCGGGCTTAATAATGTGAAAGAATATGCGGCTGAAGCAGCCGCTAAACGGATTTTAGAAAAAGACCAGCGCCTGGACGGCCGGGCTTTGACTGATATTCGGGAGTTGAATGTGGAAATAGATTGTATTCCGCGAGTGCATGGATCCGGCATGTTTATGCGGGGCGACACCCAAGTGTTGTCGGTTGTAACTTTGGGAGCGCCGGGAGATGTACAAACCCTGGATACGATGGAAGAAGAAGGAACCAAACGTTATATGCATCATTATTTTGACGCGCCCTTTACTTATGGCGAGGCTGGTTTTATGCGCGGACCATCGCGCCGGGCCATTGGACACGGCGCTCTGGCTGAACGCGCGCTTGAACCAGTTTTACCATCACAAGAAGATTTTCCTTACGCTATTCGCGTAGTTTCAGAAATTTTGGGTTCAAATGGATCCAGCTCCATGGCCTCTGCTTGCGGCTCAGCGCTGTCGCTTATGGCTGCCGGCGTGCCTATCAAAAAACCGGTTGCCGGCATCGCGATGGGTTTGGCATCAAATGAAAATAAGTGGAAAGTTTTGACTGACCTGCAGGATGTGGAAGATGGCCCGGGGGGAATGGATTTTAAGATTGCCGGAACTCGCGATGGCATAACCGCAGTGCAGATGGATACCAAGACCAAAGGTTTGACTTGGGATATTGTGGAGACTGCGGTAAAACAGGCGCGTGAAGGCCTGTCGCAGATTTTGGATAGCATGGCCAAAGTAATTTCTGAACCGCGAGCTGAACTTTCTCCTTATGCTCCGCGGATTGAGACGATTATGATTGATCCAGACAAAATCCGCGATGTCATTGGTCCGGGCGGGAAAATTATCAACAAGATTATTGATGAGACTGGCGTGCAGATTGATATTGAACAAGACGGACGGGTGATGATTACTTCAACCGATGCCGATGGCATGCGGCGGGCGGTCAAAATGGTTCAGGATTTGACAAAAGAAGTTGAACCAGGAGAAATTTATGAAGGAACAGTGGTTCGGTTGGAAGATTTTGGAGTTTTTGTTCAGATATTGCCAAATAAAGATGGCCTGGTGCATGTGAGTGAAATTGCTTGGCAGAGAATTAATAGGCCTGGGGATGTGCTCAATCTTGGAGATAAAGTAAAGGTAAAGGTAAAGGAGATTGATAATTTGGGCAGAGTTAATCTTTCAATGAGAGCGTTGCTTCCTCGTCCTGATGGATTTGTGGAACAATCCCCTCGTCCGCCGAGAGGGCATCATCAAGGGGGCAGTGATCGGCAGGGCGGCGGTTTTTTGAAGAGGAGACCATGACTATAGGATTATAATAGTAGTAGGACTTACGCCTTTGTCATTCCGGAATGACAAAGGCGTAAGTCCTAAAAACATTGTTCGTCTTCGTTATGTATTCTGGAATTGTGCAGTCAGCGCAAAAAATAAAAAGAATAGAGGAAAAAGACAATCTTCGGGTTTTGTCATTTGAATTTTCTGTTGAGCTTTTGGTTGGTTTGAAAAAAGGCGCCAGTGTTTCAGTCGGGGGCGTTTGTCTTACGGTCGCAAAAATAGACGGCAGTACTGCTTATTTTGAAGTAATGAATGAAACATTGGACAAAACAACACTGGGGAGTTTGAAAGAAGGTGATGAAGTTAATATTGAACGTTCACTAAAATTTGGCGACGAAGTCGGCGGACACATTCTTTCCGGGCATGTTAGGGGGATAGCGGAGATTTTAGAGATTGAAAGGCTAAAAG
The DNA here is from genome assembly GCA_041658785.1 of Patescibacteria group bacterium. Classification (GTDB taxonomy): domain Bacteria; phylum Patescibacteriota; class Patescibacteriia; order Magasanikbacterales; family UBA922; genus JAHJGG01. The sequence continues at coordinate 11,272 of JBAZZL010000004.1, read as the reverse complement.
ATTATAAGATTATTTTTCAAGTTCCTGAAGAGTGGATGAAATATATTTTACCAAAAGGTTTTATTGCCATTGATGGCTGCAGTTTAACAGTTGTTGACGCAAATCAAAGGGGAGAGTTTTCTGTTTGTTTTATCCCAGAGACTTTAAATAACACTACTTTTGGAGTTAAAAAAATTGGAGATAGGGTAAATGTGGAGATTGACGCGCAAACTCAGGCGATTGTTGAAACCGCAGAGCGGGTTTTGGGAGTATCAGATGGCGTGTCTTGATGCATAAGTTTGGTCCAAAATCGTGAAAATTTCTATTTTCCAGAATTTTTACGATCATGAGCTTTAAAGTGTTTATTTATAAGCATTTAATGAGTAGATTACTATATTTTTGGGTAGATTTGGGCGATACTTGTGTAGATTTAGATAGTATGATATCATTCTTGTATGGAAGAAAAATTGTTTACAATCAGCCAGGCGGCTGAATATCTTGGAGTTTCTTTGAATACGCTTCGTCGTTGGGACGAAAGCGGTAAATTAGTTGCGATCAAAAAAGATGGTGGCACCCATCGCTATTATCGTGAAAAAGATTTAGAAATCTTTGCCAGCGATCTGATGAAGTTTGCCTCCGAGTGGATCCAAGACGGCGTTGAGTTTCCGGGGACGTTTTATTGTCCGACAAGTTCGATTTTCAATGCCAGGCTGACAAAAATGCAGAATGCTCTCATGCAAAAGCCCGGGTTTGAAAAATTGTATTCTTTGATCGTCTTAATTGCTGGAGAAATCGGTGATAATTCGTTTGCTCACAACTTAGGAAAGTGGCCGGATACAGCGGGAATTTTTTTTGGCTACGACCTCGCTAAAGGCATTATTGTCCTTGCGGATCGTGGATTGGGTATTTTAGAAACCTTACGCCATGTTCGGCCGGAACTTTCGAGTCATGTCGCGGCGGTGGAAGTCGCGTTTACCGAATTCATTTCTGGACGCGCACCGGAAAAGCGCGGTAACGGGCTTAAGCTTGTTCGCGAGGTGGTTATAGAGCAGCCGATCAGTTTGTTTTTTACCAGCGGCGATGCTGAAGTGCGCATGCAAGGCGCTGATAAAGTATTTAATGTTACGCGTGGTCAGCGTATTGTGCGAGGGTGTTTAGCAAAGATAGAGTTTTGATAAATTTTAAAAAAAATATGAAATTGCAACTAGAAAAATTTGGGGGGACATTAATATCTCGGGAATTTGGCAGTGAAGCATTTAAGGCATTTCAACCAACCTTGCGTAAGTTTTCCAAGGATGAAAAGCTAGAAATAGATTTTTCTGGAGTATTAACATTATCGCCATCATGGGCAGATGAGTTTTTAAGTCCTTTGTTGAATCAATTGAGTGATCGCTTAATTCTTTTACCGAGCGACAATCTTTCGGTGCATGCGACGCTTCGAATTCTTCAAGAGGTTAATAAGCGTCCATTTAACATTAAATCCTAGAATGTATAGAAGACCGGGAAAGAAGGTGGAGTGAATGATTTCTCCACACCAGAAGAATTATGCAATAAAATTTATTCTGAAAAAAAGATTAAGAAATGGGCAATTGAATTTGATTGACAAAACTACCATTTTTGTCTATGATATAAATATGTTATTTTTGATATTATTTTGGCAACGCCGCGGTGGTGAAATTGGTATACACGCGTGCCTTAGGAGCACGTGCCTTCGGGTGTGAGAGTTCGAGTCTCTCCCGCGGCACCACGCTGTCGCGATGCATAATGCACACAGCACGATTCATGAGATAAACCCAAGATTGTTGGTTCAAATTTCAGGCTTCCAGCGCGTTTATCCACATCCTGCCCACATATACACATTTGGAACTTGACAAGTTTTTTTGAGTCAGGTATAATCTCCACGCATTCAAAATTGAAGCAGACTCCGCCGATTCGGCGGGCCATGTCCTAACTTCCGCTGCCGCCTCCGGCAATGGCGGGACAATACGTTTGGACCTCTGGGTTATTCCGATTTTATCGGAAAATAATTTAGTAAGATAATGTCAATCATGTTAACTTACTTTACATACTCAGAATATCCAAGCGATTGAGGACAGCAACTTTTTGTTGTACTGACCGCTTGATAAGCGGTCTTTTTTTAACCGCGAATCTTTGACACGAATTATAACCACGAATTTTTTTCACGAATTAACACGAATATATTTTGGTGTTAATTCGTGTGTAAGATTGGGTAGTATAAGAAAAATGAGCAGGTTCATTACAATTCAACGAGAATGTTAAAAGCATTTCCACGTTAATCCCGATTGAATCGGGAGGCGTGGCAAGAAAGCACAATTGTGTGTTTTCGCAGTAAGCAAATTAAGGGCGTACGGTGGATGCCTTGACACTGTTTAACTATGAAGGACGTTGCAGGGTGCGATAAGTCTCGGTGAGGTCCCAAGCAACCTTTGACCCGGGAATTTCCGAATGGGGGAACCCACCAGTGTTTCACACTGGAAATCCAAAATCTTAAATCCAAAATCCTTCCGCCAACTGGCGGATTGAATTCTGAATTTTGAAATTGGTTTCTAGCGTGAAACACTGGTACCATACACTGAATACATAGGTGTATGGAGAAGACCTGGTGAAGTGAAACATCTCAGTAGCCAGAGGAAAAGAAAGAAACTAACACCACGAATTCTTTACACGAATTTGCACGAATTTTATATTCGTGTTGATTCGTGATAGAGATTCGTGGTTTCGATTCCGTTAGTAGTGGCGAGCGAAAGCGGATCAGTCCAAACCTATGCTGTGTTGGGTGATGAATAGATCAGTCTTCGGACTTATTTTGACATCATTCTTAAAGGACAGGCCGTTGCAGTATAGGTGTTGTAGGATATTTGCGTCAGCTACCTGTTGAGCTGGAAGTAATATATATAGTATAGTCAAAGACTCCTGGAACGGAGCACCATAGCGGGTGATAGTCCCGTAGGCGAAATATTTTATATATTATTGCAGATATTCCTGAGTAGGACGGGCCACGTGAAATCCCGTCTGAACCTGGGCCGACTATGGCCTAAGACTAAATATAAACAGTGATCGATAGTGAACGAGTACCATGAGGGAAAGGTGAAAAGCACCCCGGAAGGGGGATGAAATAGTATCTGAAACCGTATGCTTACATAGAGCCAACGCCGGTGCTTCGCACCGGAAGTTTCAAATTACGAGAAACAAGAAACAAACACTTTTATAAATATTGTTTGTATTTTGGGATTTGTATTTTGGAATTTCCGATGCGCAGCATCGGTTATGGTGTTCCTATTGAAGAATGAGCCTGCGAGTTATTCCGACTGGCTTGGTTAATCCCCTCTGGGGAGAAGCCATAGAGAAATCAAGTCTTAACAGGGCGCGTCTTCGCTACGCTTCGCCGCGTAAACTATTATTATAGTTTTGGTAAGTATAATAATAAAAACGTTTACTAGGCGTAGCGTAGCGTAGACTAGTCTGTCGGAATAGACCCGAAACCGGGTGAGCAATCCATGGCCAGGTTGAACCCAACGTAAAAGTTGGGGGAGGACCGAACCCACGCGCCGTGTAACACGCGGGGATGAGTTGTGGATAGCGGAGAAATTCTAATCGAACTCGGTAATAGCTGGTTCTCCTCGAAATAGCTTTAGGGCTAGCTGTATATGTTTCCTCTGGGGGTAGAGCACTGGATGAGAGCGGGGTCCTTCGGGATACCCCTTTCAATCAAACTCCGAATACCAGAGATTAATAGTATGCAAGTCAGACTGTGAGGGCTAAGCTTCATAGTCAAAAGGGAAACAGCCCAGATCGCAAACTAAGGTCCCTAAATTATCACTAAGTGTTAAAAGTGGTGTTGATTCTTATACAACCAGGAGGTTGGCTTAGAAGCAGCCATCCTTTAAAGATAGCGTAATAGCTCACTGGTCAAGAGTCTTCGCGCTGAAAATGTACCGGGGCTCAAGTGATATACCGAAGTTGCGGGTTCCGCAGTAATGCGGAACGGTAGAGGAGCATTCCCAACGCAGTGAAGTCGGACCCGTAAGGGCCGGTGGAGCATTGGGAAGAGAGAATGCAGGCACAAGTAGCAAAAATGACGGTGAAAGTCCGTCACGCCGAAAACTCAAGGTTTCCAGGGCAACGTGAATCGTCCCTGGGTTAGTCGGTCCTAAGGTAAACCTTGTTCAACAAGGGTAGCCGATGGAAGAGCAGGTTAATATTCCTGCACTTGGTATAGTTTGGCATTGTATTCGCATTTTAAATGTATGAGCGTTGTATGGCTATACGTTCCCCGTTCGGGGATGAGATCAAATCTTCGGAGGCGGTCAAGTCATGCAGGAGAGGTGCCAAGAAAAGTACAATGTCGTTAGGCTATATCTAACCGTACCACAAACCAACACAGGTGAGTAGGTCGAGAAGACCAAGGCGCACGAGAGAAACATGGTTTAGGAACTCGGCAAAAAAGCGGCCGTAACTTCGGGATAAGGCCTTCCCTCGTCTACACTCTTCATTTCGTGAAGAACTACGCCGAGCAAGCTCGTATTTATTAAGTACAGCTTGTCCGGCGCAGCTTGAAGCGAAGCGGAAAGCGTAGACGGGGGACGCAGCTAAAGACTCCATGCGACTGTTTACCAAAAACACAGCTCTCTGCTAACTCGCAAGAGGAAGTATAGGGGGTGATGCCTGGCCAGTGTCAGAACGTTAAAGAAGTGGGTTATCCCGACTTAGTCGGGAGAAGCTTGCGACTGAAGCGCTGATGAACGCCGGCGGTAACTATAACCGTCCTAAGGTTGTTGAGTGGAATTCTCCACTCAACAAGGACTGGGACGGTTATTGATAGATCGTTGCCTACTTATTCAGCAATGAATAAGATGTCCTAAAATAGTTGGCTATATGCTGAAAAATCTGGTGTATCTAGCATTACTATGTTAAAATATCACAAGGTATAATTATTCCTTGTTTAATTAAACTAGTAACAATATGACTAGCGCAGAAAATCAGCAGGAAAGATTTATCGAACTTGGTTGGGTAATAGGTTTTGTAGATGGCGAGGGATGCTTCTCTGTTGGATTTATAAAACAATCCGACAGAAAAGAGAAAACAAGAATACGCAGAGGGTACAAAACAGGCTACCAACCTTTTCATGAATTCGCAGTTACTCAAGGTGAAAAAAGCAGAGCTTCTTTAGAAGTTTTGAAGAAACACTTTGGTGTCGGCTATATATACCCCAACCGCAGATATGATAATCATAAGGAAAATCTTTATAGATTTGTAGTTAGAAAAAGGGAAGATTTAATTGACATAATAATTCCTTTTTTTAAAAAGTATAAATTAAAAACTACAAAGCAAGAAGATTTTGAAAAGTTTGTTGAGTGTGTTATATGCATGCAAAGACAGGAACATTTAACGAACAAAGGAATGGTGAAAATAGCTAAAATTGCGTCAACAATGAATAGAAAAAAACCAAGAGAGAGTTTGATAAAAATCCTCAGAGACCATACGCCAACCTCCCGACATTGTCGGGATGAAGAAATGGTTCGGTCTGCATAGCGATATGCAGGTTCTAGTTAACAGTCTAGAACGTTAATAATAAATATTATTAACAACTATTCAAGCGAAATTCCTTGTCGGGTGAGTTCCGACCCGCACGAATGGCATAACGATATGGAGACTGTCTTAACCATGTACTCGGCGAAAATGCAATTGTCGTGAAGATGCGACATTCCCGCAGCTAGACGAAAAGACCCCATGAAGCTTTACTACAATTTGATATTGATATGTTGCTTCACATGTTCAGCATAGGTGGGACCCCGGCGCAAGTCGGGGAACAGTGAGATACCACCCTTGTGCTGTGACATATCTAATCCGTGGCCTTTATAGAGGCTATAGAGACAGTATCTGATGGGTAGTTTAACTGGGGCGGTTGCCTCCTAAATTGTAACGGAGGCGTTTACAAAGGTTGGCTTGCTCCGGATGGAAATCGGAGTGGACGCGCAAACGCAAAAGCCAGCTTTACTGCAAGGGTAATAGCCCGCGCAGTTACGAAAGTAGAAGTTAGTGATCCGACCGTGGGACATAGGACCGCGGAAGCTCAACAGATAAAAGCTACTCTGGGGATAACAGGCTGATCGCGCCCAAGCGTCCACAGCGACGGCGCGGTTTGGCACCTCGATGTCGGCTCATCGCATCCTGGGGGTGGAGAAGCTCCCAAGGGTTAGGCTGTTCGCCTATTAAAGCGATACGCGAGCTGGGTTCAGAACGTCGTGAGACAGTTCGGTCTCCTATCTGCTGTGGGCGTCGAATGGTGAGGGAATTCATCTCTAGTACGAGAGGACCGAGATGGACAAACCTCTTGTGTGCCGGCTGTTCTGCCAAGAACATCGCCGGGTAGCGACGTTTGGCACGGATAAGCGCTGAAAGCATCTAAGCGCGAAGCCGTTCCCAAGATTACCATTCATTTGAGATCCGTCCGAGACTAGGACGTTGATAGGCACTAGGTGTAAGTCCTGCAAAGGATTGAGCCAAGGTGTACTAATAGATCAAGCATTACTGCGGAAACACAGAGTTGTGCTTTACAATAGCAGTTAACTTTTGAAAGTTAACAATTAACATTTTCAAATTCAAAAAGACTCAGAATCTGGGTGCTTCTTGCGATGGGGGTACACCTGTTCCCATCTCGAACACAGCAGTTAAGCCCATCAGCGCCGATGGTACTCGCAAGGGAAGAGTAGGTAAGCGCCCAGTTTCTGCGTCTTTTTAGTTATTAACAGTCAAGACCAAATGGGTCTTGACTTTTTTTATATTATATTCTGAGTATCCTTTTGTATGAAAGCAACAGCCTCTTGCAAACTTTTTTTAATATGATATAGTTTTTGAGAAAAAATACTAACTAAAATTTAATCCGTCTCCGCCTGTGGGCTGCGCCGGACAAGAAGGTGTTTTTATTCCCCACAGCTTGCTACGGAACAAGAGTCCAGAGCTTGTTCTGTGGTTCATACCATTGATTTACTATGGAGGACGAATATTTTGATCAAATAAAAAAAACCGTGCTTGAACATGTCCAGCAGTTGTTTGAAGAAATGGAAGAGGAAATGGCAATATCCCATCAAGAAAAATATGCCTTGCTTGAAGATTCATTTGAGAGCGCGACCGATCCGGACGAGTTGCGCGTTGCCTTTGAACAGTGGTACAACGATCATGCCGATGAAATAGATTTTGGGCAAACGCAAGATGAGCTTTGGGAACAGGCAGTAGGCCGTCTGGAAGAGTAAACCCCGCCAGAGAACTCTCGCGGGGCATTTGGACCCCGCACTCGTTATTGAGTTGCCAGACACCGCGGCAAGCCGCTGGATGTTCTCTGGCGGGGTAAATTTACAAAAATATATTACTTGCAGGGATGTTTTTTGTTTGCTATAGTATTGATTAAACATCATTATGTCAAAACTAATTGCCAAAGCGCTGGTGGCGCAGGGGGGAGGTCCGACCGCAGTAATAAACCAAAGTTTAGTTGGCATAATTTTGGAGTCCAGAAAGTTTCCTGAAATAGAACGCATTTATGGCGCCAGGCACGGCGTATCAGGAATCATCAAAGAAGATTTTTTGGATTTGACAGAAGCTTCTACTAGCAATTTGGAACAAGTTGCCGCAACACCCGGGTCTGCTTTGGGTACTACCCGCGATAAGCCTGATGAAGAATATTGCCGGAAAATGTTTGAAACAATGAAGCATCATGGCATTGGTTATTTTTTCTACATTGGCGGCAATGATTCTGCCGATACTTGCCGGATTGTAAATGAACAGGCAGAAAAACAAAATTATCAATTGAGAACAATCCATATTCCAAAAACAATTGATAATGATTTGGCAGTAACAGATCATTGCCCTGGTTATGGTTCGGCCGGCAGATTTATTGCCAAAGCTTTTGCCGGGGTAAATATGGATAACCGGGCTTTGCCAGGAGTATATATTGGAGTGGTGATGGGAAGGCAAGCGGGATTTTTGACAGCAGCCTCAATAATGGCAAAAAGACTGTCTGACGACGGTCCGCATCTGGTCTATGTGCCAGAGAGAATATTTTCCACTGGCCAGTTTGTTAACGATGTGGAAGAAGTTTATAATAAATACGGCCGTTGTATCGTGGCCGCGTCTGAAGGAATTCACGATGATTTCGGGGAGCCAATCGCCACCGGTTTGCAAAAAGAAAAAGAACATGATCCGCATGGCAATGTCCAGCTTTCAGGCAACGGCGCACTGGGCGATCTTCTGGCTGATTTGATAAGAACAAAAACCAAAATTAAGAGAGTCAGAGCAGATACATTGGGATATTTGCAGAGATCATTTTTGGGCTGTGTGAGCGAAGTTGACAAGAATGAAGCGCGTGAGGTTGGGGAGCGCGCGGTTCAGTATGCTGTTTGGGAAGATGTAGATGGCTCTGTCGTGATTCGGCGCGCCGGCGACTATGCGGTAGATTATGAATTGGTAGATCTAAAAGAAGTGGCCGGCAAGACAAAGACGATGCCGGACAATTTTATCAAAGGCAATAATATGGTGGCTGATGAGTTTAAAAATTATGCCAGACCGCTGATTGGCGAAATAGAGCCGGTGGAGATGTTGGATGCGCCAGTGGTTGGCAAAATTTTAAATAAATAATGAAATACGAAATAAGAAATACGAAATAAGAAATACGAAATAAGAAATACGAAATAAGAAATACGAAATAAGAAATACGAAATACGAAATAAATTGAAATGTAGAAATAGCCCGCATTCAATCTGATAAATAATTTAATAAAATATGGACAAACAATCACTAAACGAAATTGCCAGACAGCTCGTTTCGCCAGGGAGAGGAATTCTCGCGGCAGACGAAAGCACTGGTACTGCGGGCAAACGTTTGGCTTCTGCCGGCGCAGAAAATACAGAAGAAAACCGCAGACGCTATCGCCAGATGCTTTTTACAAGCGCGGGCATTGGAGAATATATTAGCGGTATTATCCTCTATGATGAAACTATTCGCCAAAAAACAAATGATAGCCGGGCATTTGTAGAAGTTATGAGAAAGGAAGAAGTTTTTCCGGGCATCAAAGTTGATGCTGGCGCCAAACCGTTGGTTTTTTCTACAGATGAGAAAATAACAGAAGGCTTGGATGGATTGCGTGAACGGTTCAAAGAGTATTCTGAATTGGGAGCTAGGTTTGCCAAATGGCGCGCCGTGATAAAGATTGATGAAAATTCCGGCCTGCCAACGGATTACTGCATCAATGTCAACGCGCATGCCTTGGCGCGCTATGCCGCGCTGGCCCAAGAAGCGGGGCTCGTGCCTATTGTTGAACCTGAAGTGTTGATGGATGGCGTCCACACTGTTGAAGTTTGTTACGAAGTTACCAAAAAGACTCTGCACAAAGTATTTGCAGAATTAAAAATGCAAAGAGTGGCGCTTGATGGCATTTTGCTTAAGTCAAATATGATTATTTCGGGAATGGATTGTCCGGTACAGGCAGATGCAAAAAAAATAGCCCAGCTGACCGTTGAATGCCTCAAAGAATCTGTACCGGCAGAAGTACCCGGCATTGTCTTTCTTTCTGGCGGCCAAAGCGAAGCGCAGGCTTGCGAGAATCTGAACGCGATAAACCAAATGAAAGACAATGGCTTTTGGCAACTTTCATTTTCATATGGACGCGCATTGCAGCAATCAGCCTTGAAAGCATGGGGCGGAGAGGAAACAAATAACGCAACAGCGCAGGCGGTTTTTCTTAAACGCGCGAAATTGACAAGCGCGGCTAGATCTGGCGCATATAGTAAAGACATGGAATAATTTTTAGAACCAAAAAAATATGGATCCACATTCACCAGAAGCAAAAGCAAAACAGCAGCCGTTAAGAGTGGGAATAAATGGTTTTGGGCGCATTGGCAGAATATTTACCCGCATTGTATGGGACAATCCTCGTTTTGAGATTGTGGCCATCAATAGTCGGTCTAGTTGTGATATTTACGCGCATCTGCTGAAGTATGATTCAATCTATGGTCCGTGGGATTACGGCGTGACGCATGATGGAAATGATGCTCTTGTTATTGACGGCAAGCGTGTTCCATTGCATCATGAAGATGAATTAGAAAAAGCTCCTTGGGATAAATATGATGTTGATGTGGTAATTGAGTCCACCGGAGTTTTTCGAGATAGAGAATCTTCACAAAAACATATTGATGCCGGAGCAAAATATGTCGCTATCAGCGCTCCGGGAAAGAATGTTGACGCTTCTTTGCTTTACGGCATTAATCATAGAGATTTTGATCCCAAGAAACACCGGATTTTTTCTTGTGTTTCTTGTACGACTGCTTGTCTGGCTCCAGTAGTAAAAACATTACATGATGAGTTTGGGATTGTGCACGGCAATTTGATGACAGCGCATGCCTATACCAATGATCAGCATCTGGTTGACCATCCGCACCAAAAGGGTGATTTTCGCCGTTCTCGCGCAGCCGGTCTTTCCATCGTGCCGTCAAAAACAGGAGCGGCCAAAGCAATAGGCGATCTTATGCCGGAGCTGATAGGAAAATTGGATGGTTTCGCGCTTCGTGTTCCGGTTGAGATTGTTTCAGTAATCAATTTGACCGCGGAGCTGGAGCGTTCTGTTACAGTGGACGAAGTGAATGAAGCGTTTAGAACTGCGGCGAGAGAAAAATATCCAAAGAGTATGACGGTGTCAGATTTGCCTTTAGTTTCGGTTGATTATGTCCGGTCGCCATACGGCTCTATAGTTGATTCACTTTCTACAAAAGTTATTGATGGGAAGATGGTTTCTGTCTTGGCGTGGTACGACAATGAGTGGGGATATGTAACGCAGATGGCAAATTTGCTTGGTTATATCGCGAGAATGATACAATATGCGGAAGCGGCGTCTGAAATAACGACGGTAACGTGATAGGCGCATCAGGCAGCATACATGTTGCAAATTAGACCTTATATTTTGTAAACAATCAAAACGGACTTCTGATATTCTTAAGCGCCGGATTCGTCACTTGCGTATAAATCTGCGTGGTTCTGATGTTCGCGTGCCCCAGCAGTTCCTGCACGTAGCGCACGTCCGTGCCGTTTTCCAAAAGGTGCGTGGCAAACGAATGGCGAAGCGAGTGAAAAGTCGCGGGCTTGTCAATTCCCGCCGCTCCGAGGGTGCGGTGAAACATCTTTTGCAAAGAACGCGCCGTCAGCTTCCCGCCCCGATTGCTATCAAACAAAAGATCATCGCCAGATTTGCCGACAGTCAGTTCGGAAACGTCGGAAATCAATTTCG
>JBAZZL010000003.1:0-65623 GCA_041658785.1 Patescibacteria group bacterium | reverse complement strand
CATTGATATGGCCCAAATTGCTGATATTGATCCTGGTAAAGAAGACCGCAATGCGGCATATAGTTGGCTTGGTTATGGCTGGGATGCTTGTACTGGCCTTAGTCCAACACAATCGACACAATTGCAAGAACTTATACAGACAGAAATCGATAGGACGACAGCTGCGTGCCGTGAAGACATCATTGATACTACTGCTGAAAGTGGTAATAATTTGGAAGCTAGAAACTCTTGTCCAAGACTGTTAAGATACTGCATACAGAACGATAATCCTTTTTGGATTTATATTCCAAATGAAATTTTAGAACAATTAAAACAGTCTGCTTGTCGTAATATGAGCTTAATATGTTCAGACATGTTGCATGAAGACTCTGAAATCTACAACCGCAACCTTTATAACGCACAGTTTCTACAAGAATACTGCCAGCGCCTGCCAGTGTAATTGCCTCTCCGCCGGCTCCATAGTCCCGACGACACCGGAGGGCTGTGGAGCCAAAATGCGAACAGCTCTTGAGCCGCGCTGTTTGAACTTGTAGCGAGTTATTTCAAATATTACGCTTTACGTGGCCAAAAAATTTGTACATATTTTTGGCTGTCATTCCCGCGGAGGCGGGAATCCAGTCGCTCTCTTATTTTAGCCAAATTCTGGATTCCCGCCGGAGTTTATCCTCGCGCAGGCGGGGGCGGGAATGACAGTAAACCTTATTTGGCGACAGTCCCTTATTGTGTCTTGGCTTTTGGGCATTCATCACGCTGTTTTATATACATCATTTGACATAAAATATACAAACCGATATACTTTGTATACATTAACTAAAAGATGTAAACAAACTATGCGAAACATTGAAATAGGCATATACAAAATACAACGCGCTGGTTTTAAGGCTTTTATTCCCCACCCCTTTCCCCCAAAGGAAAGTTTTGATTTTGACCAAAATATCCTGAAAAAAAATAACGAAGCCACTCGCCTGCTTGGCAAATTGGATGGTATTACCAAATTACTTCCTGATGCTGATTTTTTTCTGTTAATGTACTTGCGTAAAGACGCAGCTTCTTCAAGCCAAATTGAAGGCACAAGAGCGACCATGATAGACGCCATCGCGGCAGAAGCAAAAATAGATACCAAAATACCGGACGACGTAGATGATATTCTCCACTACATCGAAGCGCTCAACTATGGAATAAAACGAATGAAAACTGATGATTTCCCTATGGTTTTGCGATTTATTCGTGAACTACACAAGCAACTAATGCGCAAAGCGCGAGCTACTCATTTTTCCGACCCGGGAGAATTCCGCAAAAGCCAAAATTGGATTGGCGGCACTCGTCCAGATAACGCGAGTTTTGTTCCGCCACCAGTTGATGAAATGCATCGCGCGCTTAATGATTTGGAAAAGTTTATTCATACCGACGACGCAATGCCAACTGTAATAAAAGCCGGACTAATTCATGCTCAATTTGAAACTATTCACCCGTTTTTGGATGGCAATGGCAGAACCGGAAGAATGTTAATCACCTTTTACCTTTGGAAAGAGGGCTACTTGGAAAAGCCGGTATTGTTTTTGTCATCTTTTTTCAAGAAACATCAAAAATTGTATTACGAAAAGTTGTTGGGTTACCATAATAGTAATATCTCCGATTGGATAGATTTTTTTCTTGAGGGCGTAATTGAAATCGCGAACGAAGCAATAGACACTGTCAGCAAGATAACTGTCTTACGCGAAAAAGACATTCTTAAAATTCAGACTCTCGGTAAACGCGCTTCAGAAAGCGCGGCATTGGTGTTGCCGAAATTGTATGCTCAGCCAATCGTAACAGTGAGCGTCATTCAGAAGTGGACTGGATTTACAAGAGCAGGCGCGCAGACTGTGATTGATCGATTTATTCGTATGGGCATTTTAACACAAAAAGACAAAGGCAAAAAATATGGCCAATCCTATATGTACAAGAGTTATATCGACATTTTTGCCAGTGAATAACAAAAAAGGTGTCTTGACCCAATACAACCCCTTGACAACCCCGCCCAAACCCCATATACTAAAAACTTCAAAAAAATCTCTGGGTATATGGGAAACTTTATTCAAGTCGCGGGCGCGCGCGTCCACAACCTCAAAAACGTCTCGGTCAAAATTCCTAAAAATAAATTAACTGTCATTACCGGGCTTTCTGGTTCAGGAAAGTCTTCTTTGGCTTTTGATACTATCTATGCCGAAGGGCAGAGGCGGTACGCCGAGAGCCTTAATGCCTATGCCCGGCAGTTTATGGATATGGCTGATAAGCCGGATGTTGACGAAATAAAAGGCCTGTCGCCGACCATCGCCATTGACCAAAAAATCACTTCCCAAAACCCTCGCTCTACCGTAGGCACTATTACCGAAGTGTATGACCTCTTGCGTTTGCTTTTTTCCAGAATCGGCAGACAGCGCTGCCCTGATTGCCATATTCCGGCGCAACAACACACTGCTGGCGAAATAACTGAACTTGTCCGAAACATGGGAAGAGGCAGCGGCGAGCTCTTGATTTTCTCTCCGGTAACCCGGGGGCAAGCAGTTTGCGCCAAAGATCTGCTCGCGCGTGTTGAACAAAGCGGATATGACATGGTGCGGGTAAATGGAATGGTAATCAGCATCAACAAACTCAAAAATTATCCATTTGAAAAAGACCAGCCGTATGATGTAGAGCTGCTGATCGGGCGGGTAATAAACATAAAAAAACAAAATTTCTCCTCTATGGTGGACAAAGCGATTGACCTGTCAAACGGCTCTGTCACAACTCTAAACGAAGAAACCGGCGAGGAGCAATCTTTTTCCACTTTTCCGGTATGCCTGCAGTGCGGCCGCAAATTTGAATCAATTGAGCCGCGCACTTTCAGTTTCAACAGCCCCTATGGCGCCTGCCCCCGCTGCACCGGCCTTGGCTACACGCTCAATATTGATTTGGAGCTGGTTATCCCCAACCCCAGATTAACGCTCGCCGAGGGCGCTATTCAGCCATGGACGCGGATAGTCGGCAACCAATCATATTACCAAAAATTACTGGAGGCGGTGGCCAAAGCGCATAATTTTTCGGTTGATGCGCCGGTAAAAAATTTGCCTCAATCCGTAATGGAGATACTTTTTTACGGCACCGACGGCCAGATGTATTATGCAAACGACAAAAAAATCCAATTTGAAGGAATTGTCCCCAATCTGACACAACGGCACGCGGAGACTGATTCTGAATACATCAGAAAAGAAATTGAAAATTATATGCGGGAAAAACATTGTTCCGTGTGTTTGGGCAAACGGCTGAAAGCGGAATCGCTTGCTGTCAAGCTTGGCGAATATTCCATCGCTGATATCGTGGAAATGACAATTGAAGAATCAAGCGATATATTCAAAAAACTGGCTGACAAAAAAAATGTTGTTTCTGAAGCGAAAAATAATCTGACCAAACAAGAAATATCTGTTACCGCGCCGATTGCCAAAGAAATACTGCACCGCCTGGGCAATCTGCTTCAGGTCGGACTTTATTATTTGACGCTTGATCGCTCGGTAACAACGCTTGCCGGAGGAGAAGCGCAAAGAATCCGGCTCTCTACCCAGCTTTCTACCGGTCTCTCCGACGTAATCTACATTCTTGATGAACCATCTATCGGCCTGCACCCAAAAGATAACGACAAGTTAATTGGCACGTTGAAAACTCTTTGCGCGCTGGGCAATACTGTAATTGTGGTGGAGCATGACGCCGCCATGATTGAAGCGGCTGATTTTGTCATTGATATGGGCCCGGGAGCGGGCGCGCGCGGAGGAGAAATTGTATCAGTTGGACCTCCGTCAATTATTAAAAAAGACAAAAAATCATTGACCGGAAGATACCTTATCGGCAAAGAAAAAATTCGTCCGCCGCAAAAAACACGCAAAGGAAACGGCAAATCAATTGAAATCCTCGGCGCCGCGGCATTTAATCTCAAAAACATTGATGTCAGATTTCCTCTCGCCAAATTCATTTGCGTCGCCGGGGTATCAGGCTCCGGCAAATCCAGTTTGGTAACGCATATCCTTTCCAAAGCATTGCATAAAAAATTTTACCGGGCAAAAGCAGAACCGGGTGATTATAAAAAAATCAAAGGGGTAAATAATGTTGACAAAGTTATTACGATTGACCAAAAACCGATTGGCCGGACGCCAAGAAGCAACCCAGCGACATACACTGGCGTATTTACGGCGATTCGTGATTTATTTGCCAATGTTCCCGAAGCAAAAATGAGAGGGCTGACCCCTGGAATGTTTAGTTTTAATGTCAAAGGAGGCGGCAGGTGCGAAGCTTGCGCCGGCGATGGGTATATCCGCATTCCCATGCAATTTCTGACTGATGTTTATGTTGAATGCAGTGAATGCAATGGCAAGCGCTATACCAAAGAAGCCCTTGAAGTCCATTATCGCCAAAAAAATATCGCCAATGTGCTTGAGATGGCGGTGGAAGAAGCTTATGAATTTTTCCGCGGCGCGCCGTGCATCGCGGACAAATTGAATATTTTGCGCGATGTCGGGCTTGGTTATGTAAAACTAGGCCAGCCCGCCACCACTCTTTCCGGCGGCGAAGCCCAAAGAATCAAACTGGCGACAGAGCTGTCGCGGCGAGCAACCGGAAAGACGCTTTATATTCTTGACGAACCCACCACCGGCTTGCACTTTGACGATATCAAGCGCCTGCTTGCCGTTCTTCACAAACTGGTGGACAAAGGCAACACCATACTGGTCGTTGAACACAATTTGGATGTGATAAAGTCGGCCGATTGGATAATTGATCTGGGACCGGAAGGCGGCAAACGCGGCGGCGAAATTGTGGCGGAAGGAACGCCGAGAGAAATTGCTAGAGTGAAGGAAAGCTATACCGGGCAGTATTTGAAAATGAAATTGGAAAATAGAAATTAGAAATTAGAAATTGGAAATTGGGGCGTTGGTATCCAAATTTCGCAATTTCCAATTTCCAGTTTCCAATTTCCAGTTTCCAATTTCCAGTTTCCAATTTCCAGTTTCCAATTTCCAGTTTCCAGTTTCTAGTTTCCAATTTCCAATTTCCAGTTTCCAGTTTCCAATTTCCAGTTTCCAATTTCCAATTTCCAGTTTCCAATTTCCATTTTCCAGTTTCCAATTTCCAGTTTCCAGTTTCTAGTTTCCAATTTCCAATTTCCAGTTTCCAGTTTCCAATTTCCAGTTTCCAATTTCCAATTTCCAGTTTCCAATTTCCAATTTCCAGTTTCCAATTTCCAGTTTCCAATTTCCAGTTTCCAATTTCCAGTTTCCAGTTTCCAATTTCCAGTTTCTAGTTTCCAGTTTCCAGTTTCCAATCACCAACAATAGCCCTAAACTCTTCTTGTTCCACCGTTTCTTTTTCCAACAAAACCTTGACAAGCTCATCCATTTCTTTGCGATGCTCTTTCATCACTCTAGTCGCGCATATTTTTGCTTCTTCCAAAAATCTATCAATCTCCGCGTCAATCAGCTCCGCGGTTTTTTCGCTATAATTTTTCTTTTCGTGAATCTCTTGAGCAAGAAAAATAAGTTCCTCATTCTCGCTATAAGTGCGCGGCCCGAGTTTTTCACTCATGCCATAACGCATCACCATTGACTTGGCCTGCTGGGTGGCTTTTTTCAAATCGTTTGAAGGTCCGGTTGACAGCTGATCTTCGCCATAAATCAAAAGCTCGGCAACATATCCGCCCAGCATCATTGCCATATTATCTCTGAATTGCGCCAAAGTTTGATAACGGACATCTTTCTCCGGCATAGCCAATGTATATCCGCCGGCGCGCCCCCGCCCAATGATTGAAATTTTTCTAACCGGATCGCAATTCTCCAAAAAATGTCCGACAATCGCGTGCCCTGCCTCGTGGTACGCGGTCATCTCCCGCTCTTTTTCCGTCATCACCCTAAACTTCTTGGCCGGACCAAGCAAAACTTTTTCAATGCTTTCCAAAACGTCTTCTTCATCAACCTGCTTTTTGCCGCGACGGACAGCAAGTATGGCCGCTTCGTTCAAAAGATTTTCCAGATCAGCTCCGGAAAATCCGGGCGTGCGTTCCGCCAGTTTTCGCAATGAATTTTTTTTGGATAATGGCTTGCCAGCGGCATGCACTTCAAGAATTTCTTCCCGTTCTTTGATGTCAGGAAGATCAATCACTACCTGGCGATCAAAACGGCCGGGACGCAGTAAAGCTACATCCAAAACATCCGGACGATTGGTCGCCGCAATCACAATCACTCCAAGATGCGGATCAAAACCATCCATCTCTACCAAAATTTGGTTCAACGTCTGTTCACGTTCATCATGAGAACCGCCCAAACCAGATCCCCGCTTTCGGCCGACAGCGTCAATTTCATCAATAAATACAATCGCCGGCGCCGCTTTCTTCGCTTGGTTGAATAAATCTCTCACTCTAGAAGCGCCCACCCCGACAAACATTTCCACAAATTCAGAACCGCTAATATGGAAGAAAGGGACTCCCGCCTCTCCAGCGACCGCCTTGGCTACCAACGTCTTTCCAGTGCCCGGCGCGCCCATCAAAAGCACGCCTTTGGGAATTTTAGCGCCCATGTCGGTAAATCGTTTTGGATTTTTGAGAAAATCAACAATCTCCGCCAACTCCTCTTTTGCCTCTCGCGCTCCGGCCACATCTTTAAACGTCTTTTTATCCTTGTCTTCGGTTTTGGCCTGCCTGGCCTTGCTTTGGCCAAATCCCATCGCGCCCTTATTGATTCCCTGCACTTGCCGGGACATAAAAAATATCAGTCCCAGAATCAAAAACAAAGGAAGCAGATACGGCGCCAAAACCTTAAGCCAAAACTTTGTTCCTGTTTCTTCTTTTACCGCGACTTCAACCACTCTCAATTTTTCCGAATCTACTCCGTAATTATCCATGAGTTCAGAAAACGACTGCCCCGGCTCTTTCTTCACTGTCTGCATCTTTGCCGCCTCATCTTTCAATGTTACTTCCAGCATATCGCCTTTTACATCAATGCTTTTCACTTCCTCTTTATTAATCTGATCCACCAACTTGCTAATTCCTGCTTCATCAGGCTTCTCTTTGCCAATTTCTCCATAACTAAACAAAGTGGCTATCAAAAATAACAACAAGAATATGAACAGGATATTTTTGGCTAAATTTTTCATAATAAATTTCAGCCTATTGGTTGGTTAATATGCTTTGAATTGCGAAGTGTCGGTTTTTGTCATTCCCGCCCCCATTTCGTAATTCAAGGTAATTCACAGTAATGTATGACGGTATCAAGCGCAAACAACAT
This sequence comes from Patescibacteria group bacterium, assembly GCA_041658785.1. Taxonomy (GTDB): domain Bacteria; phylum Patescibacteriota; class Patescibacteriia; order Magasanikbacterales; family UBA922; genus JAHJGG01. Next base: position 58,340 of record JBAZZL010000003.1, on the reverse strand, counting down.
TATAAAATTCTACCGTTGGCTAATAATGTTTCAGTAGTATAAGAAAATATACTCAATCTGTCAATGTCTGGCCAAATCTTACATATCTATTCTATTGACTCTATTGACAAAAACATATACAGCGGTATACTATATATGATGCTGATAAAATTCCTCTCTAGAGAGCTGTGCGCGAGCTTATGCTGTCAGATCGTAGCGACAGAACCGCTGAACCGAAAGGGAAGGTGTGATCCGTCCTCCGGCCTGACTCAATACATGGAGCTCGTGTCACAGCTTTGTAGATGGGAGACACTAAAAAAACGCCTAACCGGCTTTTTTTATACTCAATTGCTAATTAAATTCCGTATAATACCCCGTAGCTTAACGTTAAATTATAGTTAAAACTTAACAAAATAATTAAAATTTAATCCGCCCAAAAGGCGGATCGGAATTAATAAGGCGAAGGGGTATATATCAATTTTTTCCCTATTTCTTTATTTTCTTATTTCCCTTTTTATGCTACAATGTGTTCATTATGTCCAAACACAAATACCGCCGCAAATCCAGCTATATGGATCCTGTGCTTTCGCGCGGTATTATTTCTATTTTGTTGTCTGTCCTAGCTATCCTGATAATTTTGAGTTTTTTTGAAAAAGCGGGAGTTATCGGCGTTATTCTTAATGACTATATTTTAAGTTTTTTGTTTGGCGCTATACGATTCACCGCGCCAGCCATAATCTTGATCTTGGCATGGTTCGTCATGCGAGAGATGGAGTATGAGTATCGTTCTACTCACCTGATTGGCGCGGTTCTTTTCTTTCTCGCTGCCTCAAGCCTGTTTCATGTCGGGCTTAATACCGAAGAAATGTGGCGTCAAGCATTGGCTGGCCATGGCGGCGGATTGTTTGGCATGCCGGCATGGTTGTTAAAAAATTACCTTGGTTCAGCGGCGAGTATAATAATCTTAATCGCGCTGGTTCTTGTTTCTATTTTATTGATTTTTAATACTGCCATAACCCGCTTTATCTTAATCCACAAAAAATTATTCGCCGCGCTTGGATTCGCCGGAAAAAGTCTGACCAATCTGGTAAAAACTTTATTTGTCGCCAAAAAAAATGGCTCGGATATTTATGATGGCGATGTTGATGAAAATTATGAAAGTGAGGTGGATGATGAAGAAAACGAAGACTCGGACACACCGACAAAACGACGTTTCTTTTCAAAAAACATTGGTGAAGAAAAAGATGCCGCCGCTGAAGGCGGCGAAGCTGATGGCGAGATAGAAAAAACAGCCCCGGCTGAAAAAAAACAAAATAAAAACGCCATTGATCAGGCGGCCTACATGCAAAACGTAATTATAAAAAATCTGCCTCCTCTTTCTTTGCTTTCATCAAAAAAGGGCAAGCCTACCAGCGGCGATATAAAAGAAAACGCGGAGATAATAAAAGATACGTTCAGACAGTTTAAAATTAATGTTGATGTCGAAGATATTCGCATCGGGCCTTCTGTCACTCAATATTCGGTCCGGCCGGCAAAAGGCGTCAAACTTTCCCGCATCACCGCTCTTTCAAATAATCTTTCTCTCAACCTTGCGGCGCACCCAATCAGGATTGAAGCGCCTATTCCTGGCAAATCATTGGTGGGAATTGAAATGCCAAATGAAAAAATCGCGCGCGTTACTCTAAAAGAGCTGCTGCTTAGCAAAGAATTTAAAGAACGGCCGCACAATATGATGCTCGCGCTGGGTACGGACGTTGCCGGCAAAAGCTGGTTTATTGATCTTACGCGCATGCCTCATTTGCTTATCGCCGGGGCGACTGGTTCTGGCAAAACCGTCTGTATAAATACAATCCTTCTGAGTTTGCTTTACCAAAATACCGCGGAAACTTTGCGGATGATTCTAGTGGATCCAAAACGAGTTGAACTTACCAGTTATGACGGAATTCCTCATCTGCTTACCCCGGTTATTACCAATACCCAAAAAACAATCAATGCGCTCAGGTGGACCATCAGTGAAATGGAAAGAAGGTTTGAAATTTTATCCCAAGCCGGGAATAGAGATATCCATTCGTACAACAAACAACACCCAAACAACCGGCTGCCGCACATCATTTTTGTAATTGACGAACTAGCCGATCTGATGGCAACTGCGGCCAACCAGGTTGAACCGGGAATTATCCGCCTGGCCCAAATGGCTCGGGCCGTCGGCATTTATTTGATTCTAGCTACCCAGAGGCCGAGTGTGGACGTTATTACCGGATTAATGAAAGCCAACATCCCCGGGCGGATTGCGTTTTCTGTGGCATCACTGGTTGATTCCAGAACTATCCTTGACATGCCCGGCGCGGAAAAACTTTTGGGCCGCGGCGATATGCTGCTTTTAACCGCGGAATTATCAAAACCAATCCGCATCCAAGGAGCTTTTATTTCAGAAGAAGAACTGCAGGCGATAACAAAATACCTCACCAAAGGCGAGGATGCGGCATACGATGAATCAATTGTTGATAAACAAAACGTCCGTGGCACATTAAATTTATTTGGCGGCCCGAGTGATGACCAAGACCCCTTATTCAATGAAGCAAAACAATCCATTTTTGAGGCTGGCAAAGCTAGCGCCTCATTTTTGCAAAGAAAATTAAAAATTGGCTACGCGCGAGCCGCCCGCATTCTGGATGAATTGGAAGAAGCGGGAATAATCGGACCAGCGGATGGCGCGAAGCCGCGTGAAATCCTCGTAACTGAAGTGGAAATTGATACCGATACGGGCAGAAATTTAAATGTTTTCAATGATGACGACGAACAACCATCAGCTGGCAGCAACCAAAAAAATGAAGAAAACTCTGATGAAGAAATTGGAAATAATGCGGAAGATGATGAGATAGATGATGAGATAAAAAATAATGATTACGAAAAAAAAGACAATGACGGACCCGGTGATGAAAACTATAACGAAGATGTTACAGAAGAAACGGAAACAGATGTGGAGGAAGAAAGCGAGCAAGAAATTTTTGATAAAGACGAAAACAAAAATGAAGAAGAATTAGAAGAAGATGAAGAAAAAATAAACGAAAAGGAACGATATTAGTAATTGGTAAAATTGTATTTGTTATTTGTTATTTGTTATTTGTGGTATGGCCGCTGTCTTTAAGAAAAAAAAAATAACCGCAACCAAAAGAATCTGTTTGCGTTTGAAAGAAGCTCGCAAAGAAAGGGGCGTTAATTTGACCGCTCTTTCAAAAAAAACGCGGATCAGCAAAAAACATCTGCGCGCAATAGAGGCTTGCGAATTTGACAAACTGCCTAAAGGAGAAATATATCAAAAAAATTTTGTAAAAAAATATTTAGAGGCAATAAATATTGAACCAGCTCCTTTTTTGCGGCAATTTATTGAAGAAGAAATAAATTACACAAAAAACACGGAAAGAGCGGCTCATCCAAAAAAACACATTCAAAACATCAGTTTGAGCAATATCCCGTCAATAATCAGATTTGCTCTTGCCGCCTTAGTGGTAATAGCCTTTGTTACCTATCTCGCTGTTCAAGTAAAAAATATTATTGAACCGCCTGAACTCACGCTTTTGGCGCCGCAAAATGGGTACGTAAGCAACCAATCAACCGTGACTGTTCAAGGTAAAACCGAAAAAGAAACGGGTGTTTCAATAAACGACAAAAAAATAATAACTAAAAAAGACGGACAATTTAATGAAATTATCAACCTTGTTCCCGGCCTAAATACTATTGTGGTAACAGCGGAAAAAAAACACGGAAAAAAAACTAGCGAAACAAGATACGTAGTATTAAAAGAGTAGCAAAAACTCATCCCCAGAGAAATGCGCGCCTATTTGACACGTTGTTAAAAAACCAGTATTGTACATCCACAATCGGAGGATTATCCTCCTTTTTTCAACTTATAACAAAAAACTATGGCAAAAACAACAACTGACACCAACGGCCAAACCGGCAAAATTAAAGCAGCTGAAATGGCTGTGGAACAAATTAAGCAAAAATACGGCGACGGCGCGATCATGAAATTCGGCGAATCGCGCGTCATGCAAGTGGATGCCGTATCAACCGGCCCGATATCGCTTGATATTGCTCTTGGCGTAAAAGGCGTGCCGAGAGGCAGAGTGATTGAAATCTTTGGACCGGAATCAAGCGGAAAGACAACCCTCTCCCAGCATATTATCGCAGAAGTCCAAAAAGAGGGCGGCATCGCCGCCTTTATTGACGCTGAACACGCGCTTGATCCTGATTACGCGCGCAAGATTGGCGTTGACGTGGACAATCTTTTGATCTCCCAGCCGGATACCGGCGAACAGGCATTGGAAATTTTGGAAACGTTAGTAAGGTCTAACGCCGTAGATATCGTAGTAATTGATTCTGTCGCCGCTCTGGTGCCAAGAGCGGAAATAGAAGGCGAGATGGGCGACTCGCATATGGGTTTGCAAGCCAGACTAATGAGCCAGGCCTTGCGCAAGCTTGCCGGTATTGTCAGCAAAACCAAAACGATTGTTATTTTTATCAATCAAACCAGAATGAAAATCGGCGTCTTTTTCGGCAATCCGGAAACCACGACCGGCGGCAACGCCTTGAAATTTTATTCTTCAATCCGAATTGAAGTGCGGCGGTCTGCCCAAATAAAGCAAGCCGAAAAAGTAATCGGCAACCGGGTAAAAGTAAAAGTAGTAAAAAACAAAGTCGCGGCTCCTTTCCGCACCACGGAATTTGATATCATGTACAATGAGGGTATTTCAATGTCTGGCGACACGCTTGACGCGGCCGTACTGCACAAAGTGGTGAACAAATCCGGCAACAGCTACAGTTATGGCGAAGAAAAGTTGGGAGTGGGCAGAGAAAAAGTAAAATTATTTTTGAAAGAAAATCCCAAATTAATTAAAGAAATCAGAGATAAAATTTGGGAAGTAGTAGACAAAGGCGAAGCGCCGGAGGAGGAAAAGGGAATGCCTGGAGAGGCGACGAGCACAGAAGAAGAGATTGGAAATTAGAAATTTTCCAGTTTGAACACGTTTTTTTAGAATTTAAGATTTTTATAAGCTCTCTAGACATTTTCTTTATTCTTATCTTTTGCCCAACTCATTGTTCCTTCAATTAAACCTATAGCCTCGTCAATAGTCCTGTAGTATTCATCAAAAACACCATGTGCAGTTCTGGATATACCAAAACGCTTTTTCACTTTATCAGATAATCCACTTTCAATACTCTCTATGGAAACATCATTGAAATGAGACGAAAAAATATCGTTCAACCCGTTTAAAACTATCCTAATTATGTCTTCCTCTTCTTTCTGTCTTCTATCAAAGTCCTCCTGACTTTCTTGAATTTCACCTATGCTATCTTTGTAATCCATATCTTCATTATAATCTTTTAATCTTTTCAGTATATCAAGCCCTTTGCTTAGTCCAGCCAACACCTCTTTCCACGAACGAGTACAGTAGTCGGAATTGGCATAATCAAAATGAGATAATTCTTCGCGCATTGCGCCAAAAAAATCTGTCCCGCCTTCTGCCCTCCTGCTTCCGCCCATTGTTGTTTCTATTAACATAATATTAGATACTAAATTAATAATTAATGAATTTCCTATTTTTTTATTTCCTATTTTCTCATTCATAAATCCTCTCCACCTCCACCCCTTTATAATAATACTTCACCAGTTCCTGCCATGTCAAGCCCTCGGCTTTGGCCCGGGCAGAAGCGTCAAGCTGGCTCATACCCACGCCATGGCCGTACATTTTTCTACCAATATCATAATTAGCTGTGACAGAAACCAGCCACGCCTTGTTTGCCCCGCCCCAGACCTCTTTCCACGAACGAGTGCGGCCGTCGGAATTGGCATAATAAGGAGTAATAACCACTTCGTTTGGGGTGGATGCATCTGAGTCAATATCATAGGTTGCCATGTATCCGCGCGTTGCCTCAACTGCCGTGACAAAATTTGAAAGCAACCCTTCGCTATTATATCCCAGATAAAGCTGGTCTCCAGTAGTCGCGACAAGATCAAAGATCCCATACTTATCGCTCTGCTTGGTATAATACGCGTACGACCTCTGCGCCGCAGACTGGGCTTTGAGGTATTCAATCGGGGATGTATTGGCATTTTCTGCGACTCCTTTCATATAATCTTCTAAAAGCAAATCATTCACTACCCACAGATCAGGGTTTATTTCTCCAATTCTTAATTCCATAGCTCCACGGTACTTATTGAAATTACCTTGACCTTTCCAACCAACATTCCGCGTCCAATTGTAAAGAGTGAACACCGCGTGCGGGTTGCTGGCAGGAGACAGGCGGATATAATCATTGGTCCGAAAATTTATTCCGCCGCCTTTAAAAGAATACACCCCGCCGGCATAAGTTAAAATTCCAATTTTTATTTTTCCCAACCGTCCGCGGTTTTCTATTCCGGCAAAAACATCATAATCATCTTCATACGAAACAAATTGTACTGTATTGATCTCCGGCTTCTGCCACAGCCCAACCCGGAGGCGCGGTTCTTCTGCCAAGCGCGGTTTAAAAATTTCTTCCTGCGGTATAATCTGATTTTCAACATAGCTGGGCGCGTCAGAAGTTACTGTCACGGGGATGGAAACAGTATGGATTGACTTTCCATCAACGGACAAAACAAATTCAGCCGTATAATTTCCAACTTTTGCCGGCGCTCTAAAATAAAACTCCTGGCGCAAGATCCCTGAAGGTTCAACAATTTTATCTTTACTAACAATGATCGTTGGATCTTGCCAAGTGTCATCTGCCAGCGAAATTTTTTGCGGCAAGGAGGCTAGCGTTGTCGGTGTCCCGGCAGAGATGCTAAAATTATTCCAGGTGGCAGTTCCTAAATTTTGAAACCCTAAAATAATTTTCACCCGCTCCCCGCCAGCGGCCGTCACTGACTTCTTGTTTAAAATAAAACGGTTGGCTTGATACGATCCTTCATCGTCTTTATTCGCATCATTTTCAGTTTCTCCCGCCACCCCGCGCAATGCGGGGCGGGAAAATTTCAATCCGCCAGCTGGCGGACCAGTTTCGCTTTCATCAACATCTGATGCCGCTTCTTCTGTCTTTGGAACTACTTTAATATCTAAAAAGAAATAGCCTCCTTTCACCCATGTCCAATTTTCCGCGGCTAAATAAAATTCTTCCGTATACTCACCGATTTTCGCCGGAGCATAAAGAGGAATGCCAAATTCTCCTGTTTCGCCAGGCTTTATTGTGCCGACCATGCGGCCGATCTGCTTCGGACTTTTCCAACCGCCAGCGCCATAAAAAACCGATTCCCGATCACGCGGTTCCATAGTGTAGGCGGAAATGTGACGACTGCCCTCATTATCCCATGCGGCAATGCCAACATTTTTAAAATTTACTTTAATCCATTTTACTGTTCCGGCTTCAATCTCAATCGGATCAGCGATGGATTGGGAAACATATTTAGCGGCATAAGCCTCATCGCGAATCGTTGGTTTGGAATCCATTGCTCGGACATTCCCAGCGGCAAAAAATAAAACGAGGCTGATAAAAAAAATCGTCCCTGAACGGATGTGTGTTTTTTTATATCCAAGTTTGCTTTTCATGCGAATAATTATAACAAAATAACGGATGGGTGGCAATTGAAATTTTCTCCTATATACTGTAACCTACATCGTGTAACCGGTAACTTGTAACTTATCTTAATGACAAAAAACGCATGGTATGTTACAAGTTACAGGTTGCGCGTTACAAGATATTATGTCATTAACAAAAAAAATCGCCCGCAACACCATCATTCAGATAATCGGAAAAATTACCTCAACAATCTTGGGGTTGCTCGCGCTCGGCATGATGACGAGGTATTTGGGCCAAGAGCAGTTTGGCTGGTATATTACCGTTATTTCTTTTCTAGGTTTTGTCGGGATCCTGATTGACTTCGGCTTGGTGCCGGTAACAGCGCAGATGATGAGCGAGCCGGCTTTTGATAAAAAACAATTATTCAAAAATCTGCTTGGTTTCCGCTTTACTACCGCTATTATATTTCTAGCGATCGCCCCGCTGATCGCGCTGTTTTTCCCTTATCCGCTGGAAGTTAAACTGGCAATTAGCTTTACCACCATTTCCTTCTTTGCGATTGCCATGAATCAGGTATTGATCGGCTTTTATCAGACTAAATTAAAGATGCTTTTTCAGGTTATTGGCGAAAATCTTGGGAGGGTAATCTTGGTCCTTGGTCTGTGGCTTTTAATCAACTTGCAAGCGTCTTTTTTAACTCTGGTGTGGGTAGTAGTTGCTTCAAGCGTTGTTTATACTGCGTTCTTGTGGATTTGCGCCAATCAAGAAAGTCCGGCTGGTTTTGCTTTTGACTGGCAGATCTGGAAAACAATCATGGTGAAGATGTGGCCAATCACCGTTTCCATAATTTTCAATGTAATTTATTTAAAAGGAGACGTAATTCTCCTGTCAATTTTCCGCGATCAAACCGAAGTGGGAATATATGGCGCTGCTTATCGAGTAATTGATATTTTGACCCAGCTGGCTATGATGCTGATGGGCGTAATGCTGCCGCTTTTGGCTTATCACTGGTCGCGCCATTTAAAATTGGGATTTAGAAGACATTACCAGCAATCGTTTGACGCCATGATGGCGATTGCCGTGCCCATGGCCATAGGAGTAATCATGCTGGCTAAAAAAATAATGTTGCTGGTGGCTGGACCAAAATTCATTGCTTCGGGCGACGCCCTCCAAATCTTGGCCATTGCCGTTTTTGGCCTGTATCTCGGTGCGGTCTTTGGCCACACCGCGGTCGCCATCAACAAACAAAAGCAGACTATCTGGATTTATATTTCTACCGCAATTATTACGCTTATCGGCTATTTAATTTTCATTCCTCAATACGGCATGTACGGCGCGGCATGGATGACTGTATTTTCCGAACTCTACGCCGGAATAATGTTGTTTTTTACCATCCGGCATTACAGCCAAGAAAAGTTGCAGATGCAAACACTGGCTAAAATAATTTTCTCTGCGATTGTCATGGCCGCAATGTTATTTTTATTAAAAGATCTACATGTAATAATGCTCGCAATCATCGGTGGCGCAGTTTACTCTCTCATGCTGCTCGCGCTTGGTGGAATATCAAAAGAAACAATAAAAGAAATAGTATCGTTGCATTGATTGAAAATATCGCCTATCGCCTATCGCTGAATTGAAACTAAGCGATAAACAATAAGCAATATGCCGCTACTCATTATTCTTTACTCATTATTCTTCGTTTTAATCACGTGGTTGCGTTTCCGCCTCAGCCTGTTTTTTTTATTTCTCCTATTGCCGACATATTTAATCCGCTTCAATATTGGACCGTTGCCGACGACACTGCTGGAAGCGATGATTTGGATTATCATCGCCGTTTGGATTGTCAAAAGATTTCAGATTTCAAATTTCAGATTTCAGATTTTACGACATAAAATTTTATTCATCGGGTCATTCATTTTCCTGGTAGCCGCCACCGCTTCAATATTCACTTCGGTTGACGTCCGAGCGGCGGCTGGGGAATGGAAAGCGTTTTACATTGAACCGTTTCTAATCTTCATTATCCTAATTACCACCATCAACAATCAACAATCAACCACAAAATCTTTAATCTTCAATCTTCAATCTTTAATCCTATTTGCTCTCATTCTATCCGGACTGGCAACTTCGCTTCTCGCCATCTATCAACATTTCACGGGTTTCATGGTTCCTTACGCATTTTGGGAAAACGGCAACGCCTTCCGCGTTACTGGGTGGTATGGATTTCCGAATGCGGTAGGATTGTTTCTTGCGCCGATTGTGCCGATTGCGTTATATTTGCTAATCCAATCTTTTCAGAGGTTGAAAAAAAGAAACTGGAAACTGGAAACTGGAAACTGGCTGACCCTAGTTTCTAGTTTCTTATTTCTAATTTCATCACCACTGGCAATTATTTTCGCCAAATCCACCGGCGGCCTCGCCGGCCTCGCCGCGGGAATCGCGCTCTTATTATTTTTTTATAAAAAAACGCGGCTAATCACCATCATCCTTCTGGCTTCCGGCCTCCTTACCCTTGCCCTTCTCCCCGCTTACAATCCCATCAAAAAAGAATTAACTCTCCAAGACCGCTCCGGCCAAATCCGCCTCTCTATTTATCAGGAAACCTGGCAATTTCTAAAAGACAACCCAATCTTCGGCGCCGGTCTGGCGTCTTATAAAGAAAAAATCATTCCCTATCACACTGCGGTCAACGGCGAGGGCATTGAAATCTTTCATCATCCGCATAATATTTTCTTAACGATGTGGGTGGGTTTGGGTTTAACCGGACTTGTGGGTTTTCTGTTAATAATGGTCTGGTTCTTCAAAACTGGAATAATTGGGGTATTAAAGATTAAAAGATTAAAAGATTGTAAGATTAAAGATAATACGTCAAGCTTTCAATCTTTTAATCTTTCAATCTTTTTACTCGCGAGTATGACCGCGATTGTTGTTACTGGCTTAGTTGACAGTCCATATATAAAAAATGATTTGGCAATATTATTTTGGCTCTTACCCGCTTTGCTGATCGCCACATCTTATCAACAAGAAACGTCAGTATAATATCATTTTAAGATCAGTTTAAATCAATTTATTCAGTCTAAATCAATGCTATGACTTGGAAAACCCCCAAACTTAAAAATTTAGCAAAAACGCTGTTATCAATAAAAAACGAATCTAACATGCTCGCATTTTTACGCGATCTGTGCACGCTGGAAGAACTAGAAGTAATTTCTTCCCGCTGGGAGGCCGCCCGAATGATTAAGAAAGGATCTCCTTATAGAAAAATCGCCGAGAAAACCGGCATAAGCACTGCCACCGTCACCCGCATCGCCCATTGGATAAGACATGGCGAGGGCGGGTACAAAAAATTGTTGGGAAAATAAATAACAATATGAAGGAGGATCTATTTCGTAATAAATACCGAACCCAAACCACTCGATTATCCGGTTACGATTATTCGCAACCGGGTTATTATTTTATAACCATTTGCACGCAAAACAGAATTTGTTATTTTGGCCATATCATTAATGGAAAAATGGTGTTGAACAAAAATGGTGAAATTGTAAAAAATGAATTATTAAAAACCGAAAAAATGCGACCAAATGTAAAATTGGATGAATGGATAATTATGCCAAACCATATCCATGTAATTATTGTTGTTGGTGAAATTATTGAAATGAACGGTAAATATATTTTGGATGTTTGGACGGACAATTGTGTGGCGACGGTTCGTGTAGAGGCGCATTGCAATGGTCGTGTTCGTGTAGAGGCGCATTGCAATGCGCCTCTACACGAACCGCCACCATACCAACCGCCGCAATCAAATCAACCATCGCCACCACGCCAACCATACCAAAACAAATTCGGACCGCAACGAAACAATTTGGCATCAATCATCCGCGGTTTCAAATCAACGACCACCAAACAAATCAATCAAATAACCAAATTTAATTATTTTGCATGGCAACCGCGATTTTACGATCATATTGTCAGAAATGAAAAATCGTTAAATAATATCCGTTATTATATCCGCCAAAACCCAGCCAAATGGTGGCGGGATCGAAATAACCGGTCCGGATTATTAACCTGATTTATCCACACCCCCTCCTTGACGCCCTTGTTTTAATGTGTTAATGTACTAATACAATGATTATTCTATGAAAAATGTCACGACGCAAAATACGATTCATCATCTAAACGACCCGGGATAAACCTCTTGATCGGGTTTATTTTGGGTCATAAAAATCGCCAGATGGGCGGTTTTTTGTTTATTCCCTATCTATGAAAAATACTATCAAAATCGCAATTCAAAAAAAAGGCAGATTGAACGAACCAAGCCTTGTTTTTCTCTCTGCTATCGGCATCAATAACCAGCAAAACGGCCATTGTTATATTACCATCTGCAAAAAAACCAATACCGAAATAATTTTGGTGAGAGACGACGACATACCGGAATATGTAAGCCAAGGTGTGGTTGATTTTGGCATCGTGGGAGAAAACGTCTTGGCCGAAAAAGGCATTTATACCAACATTATCAGACGATTGGGGTTCGGCAATTGCCAACTGGTTATTGCAGCGCCAAAGGATTCTCTGATCAAAACCACGGCAGATCTGGAAGGGAAGCGGATTGCGACCAGCTATCCACAGCTTCTTTCCAAGTACTTAAGAATAAATAATATCAATGCCGCCATTGTCAATCTTGACGGATCAGTAGAAATAGCGCCCTCGCTCAATCTGGCTGACGCCATCTGCGACATTACCCAAACCGGACAAACTTTAAAAGAAAACGGTCTTATCCCAATAGAAACAATTGTGAAATCAGAGGCGGTGCTGATAGAAAGTCCGTTTGAAAATTCTAATAAACAAAAATTTTTGAATCTAATATGAACACCGTAAAAATTGTCGGACAAATCATCAAGGAGGTGAAAAAAAACGGCGATAATGCCCTAAAAGCTTACGCGCTCAAGTTTGATAATGCCAAAATTAATAATTTAAAAATTACCCCGGCGCAAATTAAACAGGCCGGCAAAAAAGTAGATAAAAAACTAATCCAATCTCTAAAAGCTGCTGCCAAAAATATTAAAAAATTCAACCAAAATATTTTAAACAGCCGAGAGCCGACAATAGAAACTCTGCCGGGTATAAAATGCTGGCGCGAATTCCGGCCGATTGAAAAAGTGGGGCTCTATGTTCCCGGTGGCCGGGCCAAATACCCATCAACCGTGCTCATGCTGGGAATTCCGGCCAAATTGGCTGGTTGTAAAAAAATTATTATGTGCGCCCCGCCCCCTATTCCCCCCGCCACTTTGGCCGCCGCCAAACTCGTGGGCATTACCGATATCTACCAGACGGGCGGCGCCCAGGCCATCGCGGCGATGGCTTACGGCACCAAATCAATTCCCAAAGTTGATAAAATATTCGGCCCGGGAAACAGGTATGTTACCGAAGCAAAAATCCAAGTAAGCAAAGACACGGCAATTGATCTGCCGGCCGGGCCTTCGGAAATCGCTATCTTGGCCGACGAAACCGCTAACCCCGAATTTATTAAGGCCGACCTAGCTTCCCAGATAGAACACGGCCCGGATTCTGTCGCGATTTTAATTACGACCAGCAAAAAATTAGCCAAACAAATCAATGTCAGCGAAATAAGACAGGTAAAAACAATGAGCGAAGCAATAAAATTGGTTAATGACATCGCGCCCGAACACTTGGAAATTATGACAGCAAACGCAGAAAAAATTTTGCCGCTGATCAACAATGCCGGTTCAATCTTTTTGGGTAACTATTCCCCGGTCCCGGCCGGCGATTACGCCACGGGTCCCAACCACACTCTGCCCACCGCCGGCTGGGCCCGGGTCTATTCCGCTTTAAGCGTGGAGGATTTCGGCAAAAAGATTGAAGTGCAGAGAGTGTCTAAAATGGGATTGAAAAAAATAAAAAATAGCATTATTACCATTGCCGAAGCGGAAGGATTAAAAGCCCATGCCGAGAGCATCTTTGTTCGATTCAATCAGTCCGTCTAAATCCTTTCCGAAAACTCTTCGCGGTAACCCGCACCTCACCCCTAGCCCTCTCCTAAAAGGAGAGGGGAAGCCAGATGGACAATTGGCGACCCCCCTTCTCCTTCAAGGAGAAGGGGCAGGGGGATGAGGTGCGGGTTACCGCGAAGAGTGTTTCGCTGCGAAGAGTCCTCTAAATGAGAATGATGAAAACTCACGTTTCGTAATTCACAGTAAATCAATATTATGATCAACTTAGCCAACAAACAAATCCAAGCAATGCAGCCCTACTCCCCGCCGATTGAGAATCGGCGGGCGTATCGGGGCTTGCTTTTGGATTTTAGCGAACGCGCTGTCCCTCCTAGCCAAAAAGTTCTTGATGCTTTGAAGGATTTCCTAATTGAACCCAGATTACAGCTCTACCCCGAATACGGCGACATTTGCGAAGCTATCGCCAAATACGCTGGCGTGCCTCCGGCGCAAATTATGATTACCAATGGTTCGGATCAAGGAATTGATCTTATTTTCCGCACCTTTACCAAAAGCGGGGACCGGGTGGTGATACCAAAACCAAGTTTCGCCATGTTTTACCAATGCTCCCAAATTGAGAATAATAATCTAGCCGCGGTAAATTACCGAGAGGATTTTTCTTATCCCTTAGAAAAAACATTGACAGAAATAGAGAAAGGCGCGCGGCTGGTTGTCGTTTGCAATCCTAATAATCCGACCGGTACCCTAACTTCGCTCCAAGATGTTGAGATTATTCTGCGTCGAGCGTTAGACAATGACGCTATGGTATATGTAGACGAAGCATATTATGAATTCGCCGGGGTGACTGCCGTCCCGTTGCTTAAAAAATATCCAAACCTAGTTATTACGCGGACGTTTTCCAAGGCCTTTGGCTTGGTGGCCTTGCGGATTGGCTATGTCGTCGCTCGGGAAGAATATATCAAAGAATTTCTGAAAGTGCGCGGGGCGTACGACATTAACATGCCGGCAGGCGTTGCCGTCCGGGCCGCTTTGATGGATTTGAAGAGCGTTAAAAAATACGTTGACGAAGTGATGAATAAAGCCAAACCGATGGTGGAAAAATTTTTCCGCGCCAACGGTGTTATTTTTTATCCCAGCGCGGCGAATTTTATCCTTTTTCGTCCAGATAACCCGGTGGAGACCAATAAAAAATTACTGGACGGCGGCATACGACTGCGCGTACGCCAGGAACCGGAAATCAAAGGGACGATACGGCTGTCAATCGGCACCGTTAAACAAATGAAGAAATTTATTGAGGTGTATTCCCGTTTGTCATTCCGAGCGAAGTGAACGAGCTCGCGCGAGTGAACGGAGCCGAGGAATCCCTTAAAGAAGGTTCCTGCACTACTAATATAATATCTGTATTAACCTCCGTTTATGAAAAACAAATTCTTAAAAAATGAAAGCGAAAAACAAAAATACGCCTTTCTGGACCGCGACGGCACCCTGATCTACGAGCCGCCGGACGATTTTCAGGTTGATTGTCTGGAAAAATTATTTATTTTGCCCGGCGTTATCCGCGGTCTGAAAAAATTAAGAAAAAACGGCTACAAACTGATTATGATCTCCAATCAAGACGGACTGGGAACAAAATCTTTTCCCCGAACAAAGTTTACTCTGCCGCAAAATCGCTTGCTAAAGATATTTAAAGAAAACGGGATTGAATTTGAAAAGATCTTCATCTGCCCGCATCTGCCAAAAAATAATTGTAATTGCCGGAAGCCGAAGATCGGCTTGGTTAAACGGTTTCTAGAAGAAAACAAAATCAATATAAAAAATTCCTTTATCTGCGGCGATAGGGATTCTGACAAAAAATTTGCAAAAAATATTGGCATTAAATTCTACAAAACTTCAACCAACGGACAATTCCAAGTCCCCCGCAACAACAATGTAACAATGTGACAATGTAACAAAATCTTATGAAACAGAGAAAAACAATAGTTAAAAGAAAAACCAACGAAACCGACATCCTCGTCTCGGTGAATCTTGACGGCGCCGGAAAATATAAAATTGATACCGGCATTGGTTTTTTTGATCACCTGCTGGAACAGTTCTCCAAACAATCTTTGATTGATCTAAAAATTCAAGCCACCGGCGACTTGAAAGTTGACGAACACCACACCGTGGAGGATGTCGGCATTTGTTTGGGGCAGGCCATTGGAAAAGCGCTGGGGGATAAAAAAGGCATTGAGCGCTACGGTTTCTTGCTGCCCATGGACGAAGCGCTTGCCCAGGTCGCTCTGGATTTGGGCGGCCGCGCTTATCTGGTATTTAATTACACTCCGAAACGGGAATTCGTGGGGGATTTGCCGACCGAGCTCGTTGAGGATTTCTTCCGCGCTTTTAGTGAAAATCTAAAATGCAATCTGCACCTTGCAATAAAATACGGCCGCAATGAGCACCACAAAATTGAAGCAATTTTTAAAGCGGTCGGGAGAGCGATGAGAATGGCATGCGAAAAAAATGAAAGAATCTCCAAAATGATGCCGTCAACCAAGGGAGTTATTTAAAAACCAAAGATCCCGACATAATCGGGACTTTGGCGTGTGGACCTGACCGGACTCGAACCGGCTCAACTACCTGTCAAGAGTAGAGTGCTGCCAGTTACACCACAGGCCCGATCGCACGCGTGATATTATACCTGAAAAAAGGACACAAAAAAAGACCCTATTGCTAGGATCCTTTTCGCTTGACAGGTAGTTGGCCTATAGTGTATAGGCACTCTACTCTTAGCATTATTATGATAATAAATTTCTAGAAAACTGTCAATAGCAACCATCCACACCTATATATGATCGCCATCATCAACTACAATGCGGGCAACATCGCCTCGGTCGCCAATGCTTTGGAACGGCTTGGTTTTGAGTACATTGTTACGCGCGATCCAAAAACTATTTTGCGCACCGACAAAGTAATCTTCCCCGGCCAGGGTCGGGCTGGCGCCGCAATGTCGGAATTAAGAAAAACGGGCATTGATAAAATCATCCCTCAACTTACCAAACCGTTTTTGGGTATTTGTCTCGGAATGCAATTACTCGCCCAATGCTCCGAAGAGGACCGGACAAAATGCCTCGGCATTTTCCCGGGCGCCTGCCGCAAATTCCCGCCGACGCTAAAAACCCCGCACCTCGGTTGGAATAAAGTGGCGCTGAAACGAAATTCGCCATTGACTGCCGGCATTCCGGACGGTTCATACTTTTACTTTGTCCACTCCTATTATGTTGACGCTCCGACGGCCAAACAGATTATCGGGGAAACGAGTTATGGTTTTGATTTTCCGTCAATCATGCAAAAAGATAATTTTTTCGCGGTCCAGTTTCACCCGGAAAAATCCGGAGAGCAGGGGCGGCGATTGCTTAATAATTTTTGCGGACTATGTTTATAATACCGGCAATTGATATTATCAATGGCAAATGCGTGCGCCTGGTTCAAGGCAATTTTTCTGATCCAACAGTTTATAGCAACAATCCTATTGGGGTTGCTAAAAACTTTGAAAAACAGGGGGCAGTATTTTTGCATCTGGTTGATTTGGACGGCGCGAAATCAGGCTTTCCGGTAAACTTGAAAACAGTTTTTGCCATTGCCAATTCAGTTAACATTCCGCTCCAGATAGGCGGTGGTATTCGCTCTTACGACCAGGCGCGAAGGTATCTTGAAAATGGCATTGAAAAAATTATTTTAAGCACTGTTGCTTTGGAAAACCCAAAATTACTTAACCGATTGATCAAAAATTTTGGAAATTCTAGAATAACTGTTTCCATTGATATTAAAGACGAAAAAATTGCCACCCGCGGATGGTTGAAAAAAGATACTAAAACCATTTCTGATATTGTTACTATTCTCAAGAAAGCGAGGATAAAATCTGTCATAGTAACTGACACCTCAAAAGACGGACTGCTAAAAGGACCGAATTTTGTTCTAACAAAACAATTTATCAACGCGGGTTTTGCCGCCATCGCGGCCGGAGGCGTGGCGTCTTTGTCCGATATTGAGGAGCTGAATAAACTCGGCGCGTTTGGCGCGATCGTGGGCAAAGCGCTTTATGAAAAAAAGATTGATCTCAAAAAAGCGCAGCGAGCAGTCGCGTACAGAAACAATCTGGCAAAAAGAATCATCCCCTGCCTTGATGTAGAGAACGGGCGGGTGGTAAAGGGCACCAATTTTAAAAACCTCCGCGACGCTGGCGATCCGGTTCTCTTGGGAAAACGATACAGCGAATCGGGGGCGGACGAACTGGTATATTTGGATATTTCCGCGACCCGGGAAAACCGCCAGACATTTCGCGAGTTGGTTTCCCAAATCGCGAAAGAAATAAACATCCCTTTTACCGTCGGCGGCGGGGTTTCAACAACTGAAGACATCCGCGATCTGCTGAATGCCGGAGCGGATAAAATTTCCATCGGCTCCGCGGCGGTAACCAATTCCCAGCTTATCAAAGAAGCGGCGCAATATTTCGGCTCGCAATGCGTCGTGATCTCGGTTGACGCGAAAAAACAAGGCAGGAGCTGGAAAATTTATATCAATGGCGGGACCAAAAAAACGAAAATTGACGCCATAAAATTTTCCCAACAAATGGAACGGCTGGGCGCCGGGGAACTGTTGGTGAACAGTTTGGATCGCGACGGAACAAAAACGGGGTTTGATCTGGAGTTATTAAAAGGTATTACCGAGAGCGTAAATATTCCCATGATCGCCTCCAGCGGCGCCGGCAAAAAAGAGGATTTTTTGGCGGCGTTTACCAAAGGCGGCTGCGACGCGGCTTTGGCGGCAACGCTGTTTCACTACGGGGAAATTAGTATTTTGGAGTTGAAAAAATATTTACAACGAAATAATTTAACTGTTAGATAGATACACGGATTGAACGAATTTAACGAATCAAAACGAATTCGTTCAAATTCGTTTAATTCGTTAAATTCGTGTTCCTATCTAACTGACCTTATCAGAACTGTATGAATATAAACTGGGACAAAAATTCAAATGGACTGGCGCCGGCCATTGTCCAAGACGCTAATACAAACCAGGTCTTGATGTTGGGCTACATGAACGAAGAGGCGTACCAAAAAACGCTGGCCGAAAAACGCGTCTGGTTTTTTAGCCGTTCCAAAAACCGCCTTTGGCTGAAAGGCGAGACGAGTAAAAATTATTTTAAGGTAATGGAAATAAAAACCGACTGCGACCATGACGCCACTCTTATCAAAGTAAAACCGGCCGGCCCCGCCTGCCACACCGGCAATTATTCCTGCTTTGGCGAAGAAAAAAACTCTGATGTTTTGCGAGAGCTATTTGAGTTAATCAAAAAACGCAAAAAACAACTGCCCCAAAATTCCTATACCGCCAGTTTATTTAAGGCGGGATTAAATAAAATCTGCGCCAAAGTGGAAGAAGAAAGCGGGGAAGTAATTAACGCCGCGAAAAATGAAACAAAACAGCGGCTGGTGGAAGAAACGGCTGATTTGCTGTACCACTTGTTTGTTTTGCTGGCGAAGAAGGGCGTGGAACTGACAAAAATTGAAGCAGAAATGAAGAAAAGAAAAAAATAAGCCCGCCGCTCGGCGGGTCTTTATTTTTCTGCTATAATATGATAGGTTAATATCCCAAGGAAGAGTGGCCGAGTGGTTGAAGGCGCCGCTCTCGAAAAGCGGTATGCCCGCAAGGGTATCGTGGGTTCGAATCCCACCTCTTCCGCCAATTGGGGATAAGATAAAACAGCTTAGAAATAAGCAAGGATTAACGCAGGACGAATTGGCGAGAAAATTCGATCTTCCCACACAACACTGACCAAAATCGAAACAAATGTTATTACCAAGCCCTCAATTCAAACGGTTATGAAAATAGCTAACGGGCTTGGGATTACAATTGATAATTTAATGAAATAGCAAACAATATTATTTATGAGCAATAATTATTTATTACAACAAAAAGGCCTAGTGAAACAGCTTGAAGATTCATTTGCTAATGGCGTTCATAAATCGACAGTTGTTGATATGCAAAAAGATTACGCGAATGACGACCAAATCTGCTTAACTTCAGTCGTTTTTATCCCAAATGAAATTTCTAGCAAAATAATTTCAAGCATTATCGGCAAATTAAAAAAAATTGAACCCCAACATTATTTTTATCCGCCTGAATCGATGCACCTAACAATTAAAAATGTTCGGACTATAAATAAACCACCTTTATTTTCTGAGTCAGATATCAATAAGGTAAATCAACTATTTAGTGAAATAATTCCAAAATTTCCAGCTTTTGAATTTAATGTTGAAGATATTTTGACTTTTCCAACAAGTTTATCTCTAATGGCTTATTCAAACGATACGCTTAAAAAATTGGTTTCCGCTTTAAATAAAGGTTTACAACAAATCGGTGTGCCAGATAATAAAAAATATCTTTCAGGCTCTGTATTTTGGGGAAACATAACTATTTGCCGTTTTACTCGGAATCCGAGCACTCAATTTATTGAAGAGGTTAAAAAAATGAGAAATTTGAAAATTGGGAATTTTAAGGCTGAAAAGATTAATTTGATTACCTGCAATGCAGTTTGCTATCCTGAATCAAGAAAAATTATTAGAGAATACGAATTGAATAAAGAATTTGCCGCCACAAAACAAAATCTGTAAGATTTTGTTAGCAGGCTACCGCCTGCGAAAAACTTGAAATCGTCCAATCCGAAAGGGTCGCTTCTGCGGGCGGGCGGAAAGGGGGTTCGGGGGGAATTCCGCCCGCCCTACAAATTTTGGGCGAAATCTGTTCGAATTTTTTCGAACGCACACCGCCAGAGATAAAATATGCCAGAACAGTTCATTCAATATATTCCTTTTCTATCCTCTTTTCTAGCGCCGGCAATAATCATCATTGTTTTTGTTTTGCTGTTCAAAAAACGCAACCAGCTGCTTGATCTGGAGCGCGGCATGGTACCAATTCACAAAGAAAACTGCGGCGGCAAGTTCAATTACACCAACTTCAGCCGTCCTTTTGTCCGACTCGCCCTTTATAATGATTTTATGATTATCAGCTATTTCAAACAAATCCTCTTAAACTATCACGAGATTGAAAAAGTGGAATACAAAAATCAATGGGGGCAAAAATACATACAAATCTTTCATCGCAAGGCTGACGCGCCTAAAAAAATTCTTTTGATCACCAAAAATGCTGAACAAATTTCCCAGATAATTAATCAAAAATTATCAAATTATGTCCAACCAACCCAGCGTCAAACTTAACACCGGTGCCCAAATGCCCCAGCTCGGCCTCGGCACCTGGAAATCCGCTCCAAGCGAGGTGGGGCAAGCGGTGGAATACGCCATCACCCAAGCCGGCTATCGCCATATTGACTGCGCCGCGATTTATGAAAACGAACCGGAAATCGGCGCGGCCTTTGCCAAAATTTTCGCTAGCGGCAAAATAAAACGCGAAGAAATCTTTGTCACGAGCAAACTCTGGAACAGCGAGCATACGCGAAATAAAGTGGAAGCGGCCGGCAAAAAAACTTTGACTGATTTAAAATTGGACTATCTGGATCTTTACTTGATGCACTGGGGGTATGCCCTCTCTGCCGGCGCGGTATATGATAAAAAGAACAGCGCCGCGCCGCCGATGGATCCCATTCCGATCCGGGAAACTTGGGAAGCGATGGAAAAATTAGTGGAAAAGGGGCTGGTAAAATCAATCGGCGTTTCCAATTTCACAACCATGATGCTGTTTGATCTTTTAACTTACGCCAAAATCAAACCGGCGATGAATCAGGTGGAAATACACGCTTACAATTCCCAACCTAGACTGGTGGAATTCTGTCAAAAACATGGCATCGCCGTCACGGCGTATTCTCCGCTGGGCCGGCCGGGATATCAACCCGGCACTCATGATCTGCCGGCAAATTGCCCGTCCCCGCTTATTGATAATCCGATCATATTAGAACTGTCCCGAAAACATAACAAAACCCCGGCCCAGATTCTCTTGCGCTGGCTGATTGAAAGAAATATCATCGTCATTCCCAAAAGTGTAAACCCAGAACGGATAAAAGAAAACATCGCTATATTTGATTTCTCTTTACTAGTTGACGATATAAAAAAAATCAATGCCCTAAATATCAATTTCCGCTATGTTGATCCGTATGATTGGTGGGGGTTTGGGTATTTTGATTGATGTGGGTTGTAAGTTGTAAAGTTGTAAGTTGTAAAGTTGTAAGCTTATGGCAGGGATAAGAACATTTAAAGAAATATTGGCTTGGCAAAAAGGACACGCGATGGTCCTAAAAGTATACCTGGTTACAAAAAAATATCCTTCTGATGAAAGGTTTAGATTGGTTGACCAATCGTGCCGCGCAGCCATTTCATTTCCAGCAAATATTGCGGAAGGTTTCAAAAGAAAGTGTGTAGGTGATTCATTGCGATTTTATAACATCGCCCTTGCGTCGCTGGAAGAATTAAAATATCATTTGCTATTGGCAAAAGACCTAGATTACATGTCTCTCAAAGAATATGATGGCCTATTTAAAAATCTGGAAGAATGCGGCCGCCTGCTATACGGTTGGATGAAGGTTCAAAAGTAACTCGCAACTTTACAACTTACAACTTACAACTTACAACTTACAACTTACAACTTACAACTTACAACTTACAACTTACAACTTACAACTTACAACTTCTATGCAAATCACCTTCCTCGGCACCAACGGCTGGTTTGACACCAAGATCGGCAACACCATTTGCACTCTGATAGAAACCAAAGACAAATACATCATCCTGGATGCGGGTCTTGGCATCCATAAATTAAAAAAATATTATAAAAAAGATAAGCCAGTTTACCTTTTTATCAGTCATCTGCACCTGGATCACATCTACGGCATGCATCTTCTGCCGCTGTTTGATTTCAAGCAACCCCTCACAATTTTACTCGCCCAAGAATCAATGCAAAAATTCAAATTTATCATCAATCATCCTTTCACCGGCGCTTTAAAAAATCTTAAATATAAAGCAAAGATTATCGGGCTGAAACAAGGCAGTTATAAAAAACCGCTTAAGTTTGATTGCCGATTGCTAAAACACGCGGACTTAACTTTGGGATACAGACTTTATCTGGAAAATAAAATTATTTCTTATTGTTCCGACACCGGCCCATGCGACAATGCAATCGCTCTTGGCAAAAACGCGGATATTCTCGTTCACGAATGCGCTTTTTTGCCGGGCGAAAGCGATGTCTGGGGCCACGCCAATCCGAAGGAAGCGGCGGCGATCGCCAAAAAAGCCGGAGCCAAACGGCTATTCCTGACCCACTTTGGAGCGGACAGATACGATTCAATCGCGTCAAGAAAAAAGGCGGAAAGAATCGCTAAACAAATTTTTCCGAACAGCCGGGCGGCTTTTGATGATTTAACTATAACATTATAATCACAAAAATCCGTAAATCAGAATTATCAGTAATCCGTAAGTATTATGCTCGGCCCCTGCGCCTCATTAAACGGCAAATTAATTAAAACCAAAGACGCCGTCCTCCCAATTGACACGATTGAACTCATGTACGGCTTTGGCGTGTATGAAAATTTGAAAATCAGAAACGAAAAATTGTTTTTCGTCAGCGATCATGTGGAACGGCTGTTTTACTCGGCCAAACAAATTGATCTCCAACACAATTACAAACAAAAACAGGTTGGGGGCTGGATTCAAGAGTTGGTTAAAATGAATAAAATTGAAACCGCCAATATCAAAGTGATTCTTTTGGGCGGAAAAGAACCAAAGCTGTTCATTTTCATGCTTAATCCATTATTTGTAGAAAAAAAGGACTATCGCGACGGAGTGAAAGTAATCACATTTGCTTACGAACGTTTTGCTCCGCAAGCCAAGACACTAAACATGCTGCCGAGTTACGTCGCTTATCAAAAAGCCAAAGCAGCCGGCGCTTACGACGCGCTTTTGCTTGACCGCGCCGGAAACATCACCGAGGGAACGCGTTCAAACTTTTTTGCTATTAAAGGCAAAATACTATATACTCCACCTGAAAAAGAGGTGCTCTCGGGTATTACACGAAAAACCGTCATTGACTGCGCCACCCAAAATGGTTATAAAATAAAAGAGCAGGATATTCCTCTTACCAAAATATTTGACTGCGATGGAGCTTTTTTAACCAATACTTCCGGTAAAATTGTTCCAATCAAAACCATCAACAAACAATCATTCGCAAAAATTTCAAATGAATTGCAACAATTAAGAAATCTCTACAACCAATACTTGGATAAACAATAACTTTATAAACTTTTAACTTTTTACTTTCAAACTAATATGTACAAAAAGAAAAAACAAGCCAAAAAGAAACATCGCAAGAATAACAAAAAAACGATCGCCTCTCTGGGCTATCGTTAAAAACTGAAAACGGATGAAGTTACGCCGTGTTATTTTTTTTGCGTAAAAAAACAATTATTTCTTTGGCGAGCGGTATCAGTGAGACAAAAATAATCGCCAGAATCAATATCCCAAAATGCTCCTTCACCCAAAGGGTATTGCCAAAAAAGAATCCGCCAAAAATAAACAGACTGCTCCAAAGCGCGGCGCCGATGATGTTATATGTCAAAAAAATCCCGTAAGGCATTCGGCCGATGCCGGCGACAAAAGGGGCGAATGTCCTGATTATCGGAATAAAACGCGCGAGAATGATTGTTTTTTTGCCGTATTTTTCATAAAATCTTTGCGCTCGCGCCAGATGTTTTTTTTGGAATAACCAAGACGACTCCTTGCTAAATATTTTCGGCCCGATAAATTTACCGACATGATAGTTTAGAGCGTCGCCGGCGACGGCGGCGATAAAAATAACCAAAAAAAGCGCCCAAAGTTTAAACGAACCGGCCGCGGAGAGCGCGCCGGCGGCAAACAAAAGACTGTCCCCGGGAAGAAACGGGGTGACCACAATGCCGGTCTCAAAAAATATTATTAAAAACAATATCAGATACGCCAGCGCCGAATATTCATTTACGATCGCCAGCAAGTACTTATCAAGATGAAATATTATTTCAATAAATGAAAGTATCATATTCTATATTCTTTCTAAAAATAACAATCCTGTTAGCGCGTTATTTTGCAACATCACATGGCCAACGCCGCGCAAAATTATTTTGATATAGATTTTTATGGAAAAAAACACTTGAAATATCCGCCAAATAATGTATAATATACCGAGTTATTACAAAAAAAACAATAGCTATGACCATCCTCATCTCCGGCACCATCGCCTACGACTTCATTATGGACTTTCCGGATAGTTTCAAAAATCATATCCTGCCGGACCAGATTCATATTCTGAATGTCTGTTTTACCGTGGACAAACTGCACAAAAATTACGGCGGCACCGCGGCCAACATCGCCCATACTGTCAAATTGCTCGGCGGAGAGCCAATCGTCTTCTCTCCGATGGGAACTGACGGAAAAGACTATCTTGATTATCTAAATAAAAAAGGCATCAATACCAACTACATTATCATTGCCAAAGAAAAACTAACCGGCTCGGCCCATATTACCACGGACAAAGATGATAATCAAATAACCGCGTTTTACAATGGCGCGCATTCCGAGGCAGCCAAATTAAATATCAGCGATGTTAAAGAAAAAATTGATTTCGCCTTGATCTCTCCGACGCAAAAAGACGCGATGGTAAAGCATGCCAAAGAATGTTATGATCTCAAAATTCCATTTGTCTTTGACCCGGGCCAGCAAATACCGGCTCTGTCTCCGCAAGAGCTGATGGCCGCGATTGGCCAGGCGAAATTTTTGATTGGCAATGATTATGAAATGAAATTGATTGAAGAAAAAACCGGTTGGGATGGACATGAAATGCTAAACCATGTTGGGGTGCTGATTACTACACTGGGAAGCAAAGGATCAATCATTACCACCAAAAATAAAATTCTTGAAATTATGCCTTGCCAGCCACGCTCCACTGACGACCCGACTGGCGCCGGCGATGCTTATCGCGCTGGATTCTTTACCGCCTATGTGAACGGGCATGATCTCAAAACCTGCGGCCAGGTTGGTTCGGTCGCGGCCACTTACGCGGTGGAAAATTACGGTACGCAGAATCACCGATTTACTCTGAAAGAGTTTGAGGGGAGATATCGGGAGACGTACGGAGAGACGATAAATTTATAATTACAGAACTTACGCGTTTCATTATAAATTGGAGTAACGCACGACCCGTGGGGAGTGCGTTCAATTCGGTCGTTGGACAGACTCCCTTTGGGTCGTCTGTTACTCCTTTTACCTAAAAAGTGAATCAGATTTCAAACGCGTAAATTCTAGATTACATAAATTAATCTGCCTCAAAAACTTGTCTTTCTCCTCTAACCGGACTATAATAAGGTCTGTTTTATTTTCTTAACACAAATTAGACCGCTGGCAGGGGGTGATGTTTGTGATGATGTACGCGGTTTATGTGGGGTATTTAGTATACAGAGGATAATTCTTGCATGTAGAAGTTTTAAATTAACCTAATTGACCTAATTTCTAATTACTTTGAATTACGAAACGGCACACAACTGTCACTCACCGTTCCGAAAACTCTTCGCGGTAACCCGCACCTCACCCCTAGCCACTCTCCTAAAAGGAGAGGGGAAGCCAGATGGACAATTGGCAACCCCCCTTCTCCTTCAAGGAGAAGGGGCAGGGGGATGAGGTGCGGATTACCGCGAAGACCGATTCACACTGCGAAGAGTCCTTTAAATGGGAATGATGAAAATCTACGTTTCGTAATTCAAAGTATTAGAAATTAGGTTAATTTTCATAAGCACTATGCCAAAAACAGATTACAAAGTCGCCGACCTCTCCCTCGCCCTCCTCGGCCGCAAAGAAATTGAAATCGCGGAAAAAGAAATGCCCGGCCTCATGGCGATCAGGAAAAAATACGCGAAAACAAAACCGTTGAAAGGCGCGAAAATCACCGGCTCGCTCCACATGACGATTCAGACCGCGGTCTTGATTGAAACGCTCGCCGCCCTCGGCGCCAAAGTGCGCTGGGCCAGTTGTAACATCTTTTCCACGCAAGACCATGCCACGGCGGCGATAGCGAAAACGGGCATTCCGGTATTTGCCTGGAAAGGCGAAACGCTCGCGGATTATTGGTGGTGCACGATGAGAGCGCTTGATTTTGGAAATTGGCAAGGGCCGAATTTAATTGTTGATGATGGCGGCGACGCGACGCTCATGATCCACCAAGGCGTGGAAATAGAAAACAACCCCGCGCTTTTGAAAAAAGATTATTCGGGCGAAGGAGAAGATTTTAGAGAGTTGATGAAAGCGTTAAAAAATCTTTACGCGAAAAAACAAAACCTCTGGACAGGTGTGGCAAAAAATGTGAAGGGCGTATCCGAAGAAACGACCACGGGCGTGCATCGGCTATATCAGTTGGCAAAAGAAGGAAAGCTATTATTCCCCGCCATCAACGTCAACGATTCTGTCACCAAATCAAAATTTGACAACATCTACGGCTGCCGCCATTCGGTACTGGACGGGCTGAACCGCGCCATGGACGCGATGATCGGCGGCAAAGTGGCGGTCGTCTGCGGCTATGGCGAAGTGGGCAAGGGCTGCGCCCAAGCCCTGCGCGGGCAGGGAGCGCGAGTGATTGTAACCGAGATTGACCCCATCTGCGCTTTGCAGGCGGCGATGGAGGGCTATGAAGTTACTACTGTTGAAAATACTCTGGGGCGGGCGGACATTTACATCACCGCCACCGGAAACAGAGACGTCATCCGCGTTGAACATCTGGAAAAAATGAAAGATCAGGCGATTGTCTGCAATATCGGACATTTTGACAATGAAATTCAAGTTGAACCGCTAAATAAACTAAACGGCGTTAAAAAAATCAATATCAAACCGCAGGTGGACAAATATATTTTTCCCAATGGCAATGAAATCTATCTCTTGGCCGAGGGCCGGCTCGTCAATCTGGGCTGCGCCACCGGCCACCCTAGCTTTGTGATGAGTAATAGTTTCAGCAATCAGACGCTCGCCCAGATTGAACTTTGGACCAAAAAACATCCGATCGGCGTTACCACTCTCCCCAAAGAACTGGACGAAGAAGTGGCGCGTTTGCATTTGGATAAGATTGGGGTTAAACTGACGAGATTAACGAAAGAACAGGCGGGGTATATTAATGTTAGCGTCAATGGGCCGTATAAACACGAATGGTATAGATATTAAAATTGGGATTAAACCAAAAACCTATCCGGCGCAGTCCGCCAACTCGGCGGACAGAGACGGAGACGGATTAATATTATTTTATATGGAATCAAAAAATGTTCCTTTTGGAGACATTCTTGTCCCAAAAGATCCTGATAAATTAAATCAAAAAATAATCAAAGCAGACTCTTTTGCTCCCCGTACCAATCCCAGCGGCCTGCATGGCAACCCAATGGGTTTTAAAGAAATACCTCTCACAGAAATCAAATTACCAGGACAAACTAGAGATGATACTTCCACAAAAAAACAAGCTCTGTCAGAGGCCGCTTAAAGAATCCTTTCCGATGCTTTTAGTCTATGAAAAAAATTCTTCTTTTAATACTTGATGGCTGGGGAATCAATCCAAAAAAAGAACACAACCCGATTGCCGAGGCTGATCCGCCATACTGGAACAATCTTCTGAAGATTTATCCAAACTCAAATCTCCACTGCAAAGAAGAATCTGTCGGTTTGCCGAACGGCTGCCTCTCCGGATCAGAAGTCGGACACACCGCCATTGGCGCCGGGCGAGTGGTGTGGCAACAGACCGCTGCCATTGATAAAGCTATTGAAAATGGAACTTTTTTTGATAATGAAATCCTCCAAAAAATAAAACAGCACACTGAAACATATGCCAGCGCCCTGCATCTTGTTGGCATGTTGAGCGACGCGGGTATACATTCACATATCAATCACCTGAACGCGCTGATTGAATGGACGCAAAAAGAAAAAATGAGCTCAACCGCGTTGCACCTCTATCTGGATGGGCGCGACATGCCTCCAATGAGCGCATTGGGCTTGTTGCGGCCATTGCAAAAAAAACTTCCGGACAATGTTGCTATCAGCACCCTGATTGGCAGATCGCTTGGAATGGATAGAACAGAAAATTGGGAAAGGACAATAACAGCATATAATGCTATTTTAAAAAATGATGAAATTCAATCAGACAGTCCGATAAAATACATCGAAAAAAGATACGCGGAAAAAATAACCGACGAATTCATGCAACCGGCGAATTTTTCTGACCACACTGTAAATAATAACGACGCGATAATCTTTTTCAACTTTCGCGCTGATCGAATGCGCCAGATGGCGCGGCTATTTACCAAGCGCGCGCCGCATGCAATTCAGCAGACAATTGAGGTGCCGCAAAATCTTTTTTTGGCGAGCATGGCTAAGTACCATGATGATTTCTCCGATGTTCAAGTATTATTTTCCAAACAAATTCCAAACAACACGTTGCCGGAGCGGTTGGACTCGCAAGGGCTAAGGCAATTTCGCATCGCTGAAACAGAAAAATACGCTCATATTACATATTTTTTTAATGGCGGCAGGGAACTCACTTTTGCCAATGAAAGCAGGATCATCATTCCTTCTTTGGGATTGGAAAACTACGCGCCTCAGCCTGAAATGAGCTTGCCGGAAATTACTAAATCCCTAATTCGCGCGCTAGAAACTAAATCTTTTGATTTTTTGGTTTGCAATATTGCCAATGGAGATATCGTGGGACACAGCGGGGAGATGGCCGCGGGCATAAAAGCGGTGCTGGCGGTAGATCGCGCGCTCTCGCAAATTGTCCCCATGGCAGCAGAGCTTGGCTATACTGTTTTTATTACCGCAGACCACGGCAATATTGAATACATGCATCATGCTGGCCAGCCTCATACCGCGCATACATTCAATGGGGTGCCGCTGGTTATCACCGAACAAAGTGTTAAACTGCCAAAAGCAGGCTTTCTTAATCAAACAGCGCCGACAATTCTTGATTTGATGGACTTGCAAAAACCAAAAGAAATGACCAGCGCTTCACTGCTTATAAAATAACTAATATGCTCCCGAAACAATACCGGCTCCGCAAAATGAAAGATTTTGAAATTCTTTTCAAGGAGGGCGGATTTATTGCCGGCGATTTTTTGAATATAAAAATTTGGAAAATAGATCCAAAAAAATACCCTCGCCGAAAGTATCCAAAAGATGATCTAAAAATTGGATTTGTGGTTGGGATCAAAGTCAGCAAAAGCGCGGTAAAAAGGAACCTGATAAAGCGGCGGATGCGCGAGGTGGTGAGATTGTTGCTGAAAGAAAAAAAAATAAAAAGCGGATACATGATCGCGGTGTTGGCGAAAGCGGATATTTTAGATTGTGAATATGCGGAGATAGAAAAAGCGATTATGACGGTGTTTAAAAGAGCGAGGCTGTTGTATGAAAATTAAACAAAATTATAAAAAATCATTTCTTCTCCCAAGGCGCTTGATGGTCTTATTAATAAAATTGTATCAAAAAATCCTCTCTCCAGATCATAGTTTCTGGGCCAAGCGCGTCCGCCCGCACGGCTATTGCAAGTATTTTCCAACCTGCAGTGAATACTCCAGCCAGGTGATAAAAAAAAGAGGAATCCTTATTGGCATTCCTAAAATTATTTGGCGGGTTTTGCGGTGTAATCCATGGAGCAGAGGCGGGATAGATTTGCCTGAATAGTTAATCTAAAATTTCAACCAGCTTTTTTCTACTCGCCAAGCCTTTGGCGATTTTTATTTTTGATTTTGGGATGTTCCACTCCTCGCTTAACAATTCAACTAGACTATCGTTCGCTTTTCCGTCAACTGGCGCCGCGGTTAGTTTTACTTTGTATTCGTTTTCAGAGAGCTTGATTATTTGGTCGCGGGAAGAGCGAGGAATGGTTTTTAGTTTGATGAACATAGATCTTTTTGTCATTCCGGAATGACAATGTTATCCCGATGCGAATCGGGATTCAGGACGACAATATGGCCGCTCGTAAATACTCCATTATCTTCCGATTCTGCACCGTCACCGCGAGAGATTCTCTCACTTTAGGTTTTTTCAAATTTTCTCGCGTATCTTTATCATTGGCATAGGCCTGCCGGATAAGCTCGACTTCTTTATCTAATTCTTCGTCTGAAACAATAATATTTTGCTCTTTCGCGACTTGGCGGGAAATCAGCGCGGCCTTGGCGCGTTTTTCGGCTTGATTTTTGAAATCTTCAAACAGTTCTTTTTCTCCTTTTTTAATGTCTTGCAAATATTGTTCAATAGAAACTCCGTTTCGCTCCAGATCGCGCTTGAGTTCGTAAAACATTTTTTGCCGCTCGGAATCAATCAAGACTTCCGGCAGATCGCCGAATTCAGTATTCGCGATAAGCTGTTCCAAAATATCAATCTCGGTTTGTTGCTTGATTTTCTGTTCGGCTTCTTGCAAAAGATTGTTATTAACCAGCGCGCGCAATTTTTCCACGTTCTCCTGACCGAACGTTTTGGCAAACTCTTCATCAAGTTCTGGCAACTGGCGCTCGTAAACGCCCTTGGCTTTTACTTTAAAATTAACTCTTCTGCCGGCTAGGTGTTTTTGGTAATGAGTAACAGGAAAATCCAGTTGAAATTCTCTTTCCTCTCCTTCTTTCATCCCTTTCACTTGCTCGTTGAATCCCGGAATGTAATGACTTTCTCCAAGGTAAACATGGTAATTCTTTGCTTGGCCGCCTTCCACCGGCACATTATCAATCAACATGTCCATATCAATCGTCAGTTTGTCCGTTCCTTGGGCAGGACCTTGTTTTATCACCTCTTTGGCGCGCATGCCGCGAAGGGCGTCAAGGGTTTCTTCAACTTTTTTAGCATCAATTTTGGCTTCTTTTTTTTCCACTTTGATTTTTTTGAGATCAGGCAAATTAACAAGCGGCAAAACGGCGACAACAGCTCGGTAAACGAGATCATTGCCCGGCGCTATTTTGTCAACGTCAATCTTCGGCATGCCGATAGTCTCTAGTTTTTCCTCGGTTATTGCCGCATGGAAGAAAGTTTTTTGAATAATTGACTCCAGCGCTTCTTGCAAAATCGCCATCTCGCCGGCCTCGCGTTTGACAATATCATACGGCGCTTTCCCTGGCCGGAAACCCTTAATCGCGGTCCGCACGGAAATTCTCTGGGCCGCCTTTTCCAGGTGCGGACGGCATTCTTCAGGAGTGACGGTGATGGTGATTTCTATTTGGGATTTTTCTAATTTTTTGGATGAATATTGCATAATTGAATTTATGGGTTTAAGGGTGAAGGGTTTATGAGTTGCGAACGCGAATTGATGCGGATAATGTTGTTATAGGATAATTGATTTTGGGGGGAAAGTCAATGTGGTGCGTGGGTGTTTGGCGACAACCCTATCCCCAACCCCTTTCCCTTATGAATGGAAAGGGGCTAACAATTGAATTTAGTTGAACTTTCTTAAAAGGTTCTCCTTCCTTTCATAAGGGAAGGAGACAGAGGTAGGGTTGTCGGATTACCGCCCAAACCCCGCCTCCAACAACAAAACCACCCGGCGAAACTCCTACCTCAACCCTGAATCTGTTTCAGAATTGGGGCAGGCGTCGGGTGGTTTGTGGGGAACCTCCTTTGGCCTGGTGGGGACATCAGCACTTGTCGATCAGCATGCCGAGTAGGATTCCCAGCAACGAAAGGGCGAGCACTATTCCCAAATTGAAAGATAGCTGTCTCCAAAACATGTGCACCTCCTTCGTCTTCAATTATAATTAAAAAGAAAGAGAGAGTCAAAGTTTTTCAAATAAATCGAGATGATATTTACAAAATGACACCCGCGGTTGACTTTTAATCCCCATTTCTTCATAATAATGGCGTCCTCATCACAAACTACGCCACAAGTCACTAGAAACACATCACAAATCAGTTGGACAATTCGTGTATGACTCGTGATACGTGTATCGTGCATCATGATATGCTCTCCCTCGGAATCGTCGGTCTCCCCAATGTCGGCAAGTCAACCCTGTTTAACGCCCTCACCCGCAGCAAGCAGGCCGACGCGCAAAATTATCCTTTTTGCACCATTGAACCGAACATTGGTATTGTTGAAGTTCCTGATGAACGCCTGCAAAAACTGGCCGATGTTTCAAAATCAAAAAAAATAATCCCTACGGCAATTAAATTTGTTGACATCGCCGGCTTAGTCAAAGGCGCTTCGGAAGGCGAGGGGCTGGGCAACAAATTTCTTTCGCACATCAGAGAAGTGGACGCGATTGTTCAAGTCGTGCGTGCGTTTGAAGATGCTAACGTGATGCACGTTCATAATAAAGTTGATCCCAAAGAAGACGCGGAAGTGATCAACTTGGAGTTAGTTTTGGCCGATTGGCAGACAGTGGAAAATCGCCTTGCGAATACCAAAAAAAAGGCCAAGGGGCTCGTTGACAAACAGACCAAAGCGGAGATTGAATTGTTGGAAAAACTGAACACGCATTTGGAATCGGGCAAGTCGGCGCGTTCGTTGGATTACACCGATGAGGAAGCGCTGACAATAAAGGACTTGCATCTTTTGACGATGAAGCCGATGATGTATGTTTTTAACTGCGAAGAAACTGGCCCCGCAGCGAGCGGGGTCCCGTCATCGCAACGAAGCGGGACCCCGTTCGCTACGGGGCTTTGGCGGGAAAACAAGCAGGAAACTAATTTTTTGACAGACAGCGAAGTGGGTGTGAATATCTCGGCGAAGTTGGAAGCGGAGTTGGCGGATTTGACGGCGGCGGAGGCGAGGGAGTATCTGAAAGCGAGCGGGCTGGAGCAGTCTGGGTTGGATAAGATAATTGTCGCCGGTTATAAATTGTTGGATTTAGTTACTTACTTCACTTCCGGCGAGCCGGAGACGCGGGCGTGGACGGTTAAATGGGGAACCAAGGGGCCGGGGGCCGCGGGCGTGATTCATACGGATTTTATCAAGGGTTATATCAAAGCCGACGTTGTGCCGTGGCCGGATTTTGTCGCGTGCGGCGGCTGGGCCGGCGCGAAGGAGAAAGGAGTGTTGCAGTTGGTGGGGAAAGAGTATGAGGTGAAGGATGGGGATGTGTGTTATTTTCATGTATCGGCGTGATTGGTGGTAACTAAAAAATGTTGACTTTGCTAAAATTATTTCGTATACTAAGGATGTTATGCAGCTTTCGTCACAGAAAATTAGCAAACAGATTTCCTATTGGCGCCTTTCTGCCAGCCGGAATTGGGATACGGCGCTGTATCTTTTCAAGGGCAGGCGCTATAGCGACTCTTTATTTTTTGCTCACCTCACGATCGAAAAGTTGTTAAAGGGGCTCGTGGTTTTGAAGACGAAAGAATTACCGCCGCGCATTCACGATTTGGCGCGACTGGCGGCATTGGCGGATTTGGCGCTAAACCAAAAACAAACGAGAGATTTTCGGGAGATTACCGATTTCAATATCGCGGGAAGATACGAAGATGAAAAATACGCTTTTTATAAGCGGTGCACGGAAAGCTATGCTAATAAGTGGCTTAAAATTTGCCGCTCGTATAATTTATGGCTAAAAAGACAGTACCAAAAAAAATAAAAAAAGAAGTAGAAGAATTTGTCGGCCGGCTTCGAGAAGAAAAATTACCGATCAGGTCGGTGTATATTTTTGGCTCTTTTGCCAAAGGAAACGCGAACAAATGGAGCGACATTGATGTTTGTATTGTTTCGCCAAAATTTAATAATCCGTGGAAAGCAAAACGTTACCTTTGGAATTATTTGGCTCCGATCCGCGATCCCCACCAACCGGTTATTGAACCGGTCGGCTATCACCCCAGAGACTTTCAGGAGGGAAGCATGTTGATTGATGAAATCAGACAGACCGGAATAAGGATTTTGTAAATGATTAAAGACGGAAAAACCAAAAAACCCCCACCGGTGGGGTTTTTTGGTTTTTTCCAATTGACAAACCCCATTTTTTCTGCTATAATATCCTCATAAAACAAAAATAAAAACAAAAAATATGCAACAAAATAATGAAGAGAAGCAGATTCTCTTTTCTAATTCGGCAAAAAACGAATTTACACTGATCTATTTGTATCTTTTGGCAGGTATCACATTGTTGATAGCTGTTTTTTTATTTGTGAAGCCGGTGTCGGCGCAGACCGAAGACAGCGCGTCCGTTCCGGCGGCGGTTGAAACGCCGGCGATGGACGCACAGGCTGGTCCGGCTCCGCAGGAGACAGAGGTTAGTGAGCCACAACCTGTTCCGGAAGAGCCGCAGGTTATGGAAGTGACTGAACCGCCAGTTGAACCGCCGGAAACGGCGAGCGCCGCGGCAGTGATTGATGAGACGGTACGGCCGGAAGATTTGGGAACGAACGAAAGCCGGATTTTGCCGGACAGCCCGTTTTATGGTTTCAAAAGATTCGGCCGGGCGCTGCGGGAAGCGGTTACATTTAATCCGGTGAAAAAGGCGGAGGTGAGATTGCAAAACGCGAATCAGGAATTGGCCGACGCCAGCCGTTTGCTGGAAATAAAAGGCCCGGATCAAAAAGTGTTTGAGGCGGTTTCCGGCGCGGTGGAAAGGTTTGAAGGACGGATAGAAAAAATTAAAAATGGAGCCGAGGGGCTCCGCGAAAAAAAGGCCGCGGGTGATCAACAGGTTGACCGACTGCTGGACAATATTTTGGACAAACAGATTAAACAGCAGAAAATTTTGGAAAAAATTGAAAATCATGTTGCTGTACAGGCAGAGGGGGCGGCGGGAGGGATGAATGTTTTGGAAAAAATTCAGCAAGCGCGCGACGAATCGGCCGGCGCGGTTGGCGAGGTGCTTTTCGCGGTGGAAAAAAACAGCGGCCACATGGTGGAACGGTTGGATCGTATAATGGAGAATCAGCGCGGGAGCGAGTTTAAAGAAATTAGAAACTTAGAAATTTTAAAGCAGATAGCCGATCAGGCGCCGGAGGAAGCCAAGGCGGCGCTGGAGCAGGCGGAAGATAACGCATTGAACAGATTTAAAAAAAATTTCGCGCAAATGCCGGACGAGGAGCGCGGCGGGCAGTTTGAACTTTACGCCGAAGGGATGGGCGGCGACGAGACGCGGCATTTGGAAATTTTTGATAAATTAAAACAGCTGGAAGACGCGCCGCTGGAGCTGTTGGAAAAAGCGGAAATGGCCAAAGACATTGCGGCGCGGCGTTTTCAAAATAAATTGGAACAAGCGGAAGAATCCTCGTTTGATGAAGGCTTTCGGCAGAGGATGAAAGAGCGGATGTTCAGCCGATTTGAAGAAGGCGGACCGGATGTCAGCAAACTGCGCGCGCTGGAAGAGATTCGCCAGCGGGTGAAAACAGAAGACGAGGATTTAAAGATGGAAATTGAAGAACGGCAAAAAGAAGCCGTTGGCAAATTCAGAGAGACCTTTACCGATCTCGGGTCGCAAGAAATGGCGAACAAATTTGAGGAGTTGTCCAAAAAGATGGCGGCTAATCCTGATCCGACCACCTTTCGTCTGCTCGCGGATTTGGAGAAAGAGGCGGCGCTTGATCCAAGTAAGAAGGAGTTTATAGAAAAAATGCAGCGGGAAGCAAAACAGCAGTTCGTTGAGCGGGCGGCGAAGGAGAAAGATAAATTTTTTGAACGAATCGCTTCCACCAATCCCGATGACGTGAAAGTCTTAAAGGAACTTCAAGCTCAATTTACCGAGAACCCAAATGATTTCTTTGGCCCGCCGCCGTTCGGCGAGGCGGGTCCACCGCCGTTCGGCAACGAAAGCATGCCGCCGGGCGTTGGGCCGGAAGGGTTTGGTCCGCCTCAATTCGGCGAGACAAGCCCGCCACCGTTCACGGCCGGGGGATTTGCCCCGCCCGGATTTGGGCAATTCTTTGATCAAGCGATTGGCAAACAGACCGAGATGATGGTAAAAAATTTAAACAGCATGGAGAACCCGGAAGCGTTCGCGCAATTTCAGGACAAACTACGTTTTACTCCGCCGGAAATTTTGCAGGAGATAACCAACCGGCAAGGCGGCTTTGGTCAGATGTTCGCCGAGAAGCGCGATGTTATGCAAGACAAGCAAATCAGACGGAAGAGCGAGGAAGAGCGGCAAAAATTTGACCAAGAGTTTAAGGCAAAATTTTCCGAAGTAAAAAGTGAAGAAGAGCGGAAGACGGTTGAACAGGAATACCAGCAAAAACAGATTGACTTTAGGCAAAAGGATTTGGAACGACGGGGGGAGATTTTTGAAAAGAACGTGCAACTGAATCCATTTTGCGATGAACGGTGCCAGCAAGAAGAAAGAGGACAGTTTACCAAACAGTTAGACATAGAGCGGCAGAAAAACGGAGAGATGCAAAAATATTATGACACTACGCGAGAGACGGAGCGGTTTTTGGAAGAGCAAGCGCGCCAACAAATGGATGGCCAGGCGCAAAAGATGATCCCGCAGGAGCCGTCTTTGCCGAGTGGCGAAGGACAGAATAACTACCGTCAGCCGGCAGTTGAACCGAGGATGAATGAACGGCCGATGATAGATGGCGGGCAAGTTGACACCTTTAAGCGGGAAGATTTTCGCGGCCAAGATTTTTCCAGCGACAGATTTGAGGGACAAAAACCGGATTTCGTCGGTTCAGGAGAAAGCGGAGGCGCGGCGCCGAACCAACCGCAAAATTTCCAGCCGATGATGGAACAAAGAAAAATGACAGAACCGGCCAACCGCATGCCGATAAGCGAGCCGACTCACCGGACGCCGATTATGCAGCCGATGAGCCAGCCGAACGGAGGTTTTGGTGCATCGGAACCGCGGCAGTTTGAAAGCAATCAGCCCGCGCCGGTTCAACAGCCATCAGTTAAACCGGATTTTCAACCCCAACCGATGAACAGTTTCTCACCAGCGCCCCAGCCGACGACGCCGGCCGGCGGCGGCAATTCGCCCGCGCCAAACACATCTTTACTGCTTGATGTCAGGATTGCGCGGGGGCTCATAGAACAGTTTGTGCCGATTTTCAGATTCTTTAACATTGGCGCGGCCGCGGCGGAGGAAGGTTATGGCATTAGGTAATTGTATGCTTCCCGTTTGTCATTCCGGAATGACAAACGGGGAATTAATCAAAACAAAAAATATGTGGTGAAACAAAAATAAAAATTCAGGTTAAATTTTAATTTAAAAAATCCTCCGGAGAAAGCTCGGGAGGATTTTTGTTGTATAATTTCTTTATGATATACTATTCCCGTTATGTCAATAGAATACAACCCTGAATACATCCACCACAGAAACCACGGCTTATCAACAACAGTGCGGGAAGTTGTTTTTGGAATGGAGGATGGAATGGTTTCTACCTTGGGGGCGATTACCGGCATCGCCGCCAGTGTCCAAGATCATTTTACTGTTATTCTGGCTGGTTTTGTTATTGTTTCTGTTGAGTCGATTTCAATGGCTGTTGGTTCTTTCTTGTCCAGCAAATCAAAGCGCGTTATCGACGAACGGAAAATCGCGGAAGAAAAAATAGAAATAAAAAAATTTCCCAAAGATGAAAAAAATGAACTGTTTGATATGTATGTAGATGACGGCTGGCCCAAGGATCTGGCGGCAAAAATGGCGGAAGAAGCGGCAAAGGATGAAGCCTTACTACTCAAAGAAATGACTTATAGGGAATTGAAAGTAGACACGGAAAACTTTGAAAAACCATTTCGAAATGGATCATTCATGTTCTTTTCTTATATCGCCGGCGGAACCATTCCTTTGGTCCCCTATCTTCTTTTTCAAATGCATCTGGCGATTGTAATCTCTGTGGTTACAACCCTCATCGGCCTTTTCTTTTTGGGCGTTGCTACCACGCGGTATTCAAAACGAAAGTGGTGGCTCGCCGGGCTTGAGATGCTCGGACTTGCCAGCGTTGCGGCGATTGTCGGCTACGCGGTCGGGCAGGCAGTTGATAATTTTTTTCTACAAAAATAACTGACACGGCAGACAGTCAGATAAAAAAACCCTTACTGGATCTTTTTAAATTTCCAGATTTCCCTCCCCAGACGTTGTTTTGTCCGCCAGTACAACAAAAACCGTTCTTTTTTTGAAAGCGGGATAATTTCAAATCCTGTTTTTTTAATTTCATCCGCGCAATCAATTGTGATCCAACCGCTTTGGTGTCTAAAACGAGGAATTATGAATACGGCTGAACCGCCTGCTTTTAGAATCTTATGAAACACCATAAAGACGCCCAGATAAAGTTCTTTCAATTCTTTTGCTTGCGCCGACAATTTATCTCTGCTTTCATTTCCTTTGAGAGCGCCGCCAAGGTATGGCTCGGTAACAATAAAATCAATGGATTTCTCATCCAGACGCTCGCCCAGCTCGGCAGCGCCGGCATTTAACAAACGATAAGGAAGACTGGGGAGTGAAAAATTATTTTTTATCCATTCCAAGTTGTGTCCAGTATCTTGGATGGCTTTTCCAGCAATGTCCGATCCGACAAAATTGGTATATCCCATGAACGCCGCTTCCATTAATATTGTGCCAGAACCGCAGAACGGATCAAGGATTATTTCTCC
Organism: Patescibacteria group bacterium; assembly: GCA_041658785.1. GTDB lineage: Bacteria > Patescibacteriota > Patescibacteriia > Magasanikbacterales > UBA922 > JAHJGG01. Next base: position 19,296 of record JBAZZL010000003.1, on the reverse strand, counting down.
TTGTTTGGATCCTGAGAGATTGATCATTATCCGCGCTAGCTTGGGCGGCAGCATGCCGCTGGCGCTATCGCTCTTCGGCCGGCCATAATCCCGTTCGCTGAATTCTTCAAAAGGCTGAATAGCGCGGGTTACAAAGATTGAACTGCCGACGACAGCGAGATCAGCCTCTTTTTCTACTAATTTATTATGTAAGATAGTGGCGGTATTTTTTGGTTCAATATAGCGAACGGACCGCCCTATTTTTTTTAAGCCTTTTTTTATTTCAAGCGCCGCTGATTTTGCATTTTTACCAGAAAGCGAAAAATGTATTTTCCCGGTTGAATACAATTTATTTAGGTGCTGAACAAGCGAAGAGATGGCGTTTTTGTCTTCAATAATCTTTTCTGAAATTTTTACTGTGCCCCCCAACAGTTGGATCAATTTGCCGCAATCCAGCTTGGTTTGAATTTCTATAAGCAAATTTTGCCCGGCTTGTTTAATTGTTTTACATCCAATGCTTAATCTAGAAAAAACCGCTTCAATTTCAGCAACGGAGATGTGCGGCTGATGTCCGAGTTGAAATAAATAAAGCATAAAATTCATTCGCAAAAGATGCTGCCCAAATTATCAAAACCAACCGCAAAAACTATTTCCATCGCTTATTATCTTTTTGATTCTTCCTCAAGAGCCGCAACATTGGCTGGACTGAAAGGATCTCTGGCTATGAGCGGCGGATTGGCTGAATACTTTTCTTGCCAGGCGGCTTCAACTTTTTCAAGCGTGTTAAAATCCACTACCGCCGCGCCTAGTTGCGATTCCAATACCAGTATTGACTGCACTTGCCCGACCACAGTATAGATGTGTTGGTAGATAAAAAAGCCCACACTAATAATGCTAATTGCAAAAATGCCGATCAAGCCCAAGCTTATCAGCCGCAAGGCGGCAAAATGTTTGTACTCAACGGCCTGTAAAACCGCATTTTCTTTTATTTTGCCAAATTTACTAAAGAGTCGCATACACTGTGGCATTAAATCTTAATGTTACCGCCCCTTCGGACTGTTTCGCTTGCCAATCCAATGAATCTATATTCAAATAATACGGCAGCAGCTCAAAGGATTTGAGATAACGCATCTGGTCCGCGAAAAGACCGAGATTCAAAAAAGAGAAGGTATAGGATCGCAGGCCTGCTCCAAGGGCGGGTTCGCTATTGAACCGAACATCCAAATTTTGTTCAATATTATATTGCGCCGCCAGCTGTTCCAGCTGGGTGATGACGGACAGCTCTTCTCCCTCGGCGATAGCAATGCCATTGAATTTTTTCGTCTGTTCCAAGATCTCCTCAAAACGGCGGACGGATTTCTGCAAATTACGGGTCTTTTGATATTGTTCTTCCAAAAATTCTTCTGTTTTCGTTATATCTTTTTTCAAGTTTTTTATGTGCGAAACTGATGGTATAATAACCAAAAAGATAATCGCTATCAGGACTGCCGCGATGCCGATAATAAATAATGTCATCTTCCGTTGTAACGATAAAGTTTTCATATCAATTCATTTGGGCGGTAAGTGAAAACGATATATTTTCTTTCTTTGTTAATTGAGACAATGGGATGCTCGCCGACGCGATAAACGATAGAGATTCCAGCCGGCGCTGAAGATCCAAAAGATCATCGCGCGTAGCCGCTGTTCCGCTTAGCGCGGCGGTTTTGGTTTTTATATCAAAAGAAAGTCTTGATAGGATGACTGCGTCTGGTATTTTTGTGGTGAATTCTGAAAGAACTGGCGTCCACAAAAAATACTGGTCTTGAATCTGCTGGACGCCGCGCAATATATGATTGATTTTTTTTATCTCCTGATTCGCATGCGCATATTCGCTGGAAACGGCAATGATACCTTCAACAAGCCCATTGAAATAACCCTGCAACACCCACCTGCCGCCCAAGAGCGCGATGCCAATGATGCACAAAAAAAACAAAATGGACTCCAGCGCGCTTTTGGAGAATTCTGTAAATATCATCCTCTGAAGATATTTCTTTTTGTCTGGCGGCAACAAATTGAGGCGGGTTGGAAACATACTAATGAAAATCTTAAATCATATTATGTTATGCCTAAAAAAAGGATTGTCCGCGGCGCGCAACGCCAGGCCGATGGCGGTCGCATACGAAAGGGATTCTTCAATATCAACTGGAATTGGTTTTTTTGACATAAGATTTTTCCATGGCCGGCCAGGCTTGGCATTGATTTTCAATTTCAACGAAAGCACCTTGTCCAGCCTCTTTAAATTTGCCATGCCGCCGCACATAGTAATATGGGTAATCTTGTTCGCGCCGGGAAAATGCGAGTAATAGAATTGTATCGCTTTTTCTACATTATCAGCCAATTGATTGGTTAGCGTTGAAATTATTATAAACGTCTTTCCTTTGCCCTCCTTTGAATCAAGGCCGCATTTTATCTTTCTCTGCTCTGCATCATCATACGATATCCCCAGCTTTTGCGATAGAGCAGTTGTAATCATTTCTCCGGAAAATGGGATGGAGATGCTGAATTGCACGCTGTCGTGATCATAAATAATAAAACTGGATCTAGTCGCCCCCAAATCCAAGAGAGCGCGCGCTTCTCCTGAATAATTCTTCGGCGCGGTAATCATCGCCCGAGCGATAGATAGAGCCTCAATTTCCAGAGAAATCACTCCCATGCCCATGCTTTCCAAAAGATAAGTATAGCTGTTGGCAATTGTTTTGGGCACAGCTCCGACCAATATATTGGTAAAGTTTTGTTTCACGGTCTCATTCGGCACAATCTGCCAGTCAGTATAATAGCTATCCTCGTCAAATGGAATATGCTTCTTAGCCGCGCTGAGTATCTCGTCCTCTATAATTTCATCCTGCTGTTTTTGGATGGTGAGTTTTTTTATAAAACTCTGCGTTTCCGGCAGCGAAGCAACCACCCAGCTCCCGCTAATGGCCTTCTGTTCTCCTTTCTTTCCTGCCAAAAGATGTTTGATATATTTTCTTACCAATTCCGGCTCTTGGATTTCACCATTAACAATCAGGCCGTGGGGCAATTTTGCGGATCGGCAAACGGCCAATTCATACGATGGCGATTTTCGTCTATGCGAAATATTCCTAAGCCACACTGTCTTGACTGAAAGGTCGCTGATGTCTAGACCAAATGCGTTGGGAAAAGGATTGGTGAACATATTAAATCACGATTCATAATGCACGCAACACGACTCAATTTGGACAATTCGTAATGAATCGTGCCGTGGGTATCGCGCGTCGTGGTTAAAAACTTTGCGCCAGGCTAAACATCGGCATTATTACGGCAACAGCGATGCCTGCTACCGCGATGCCCAGCAAGATGATGATAACCGGCTCAATAATAGTAGAAAAATTCTTCATCGTCTTGTCTACTTCGCGCCCATAAAATTCAGACAATTCAATCAACATCTGGTCAACCTCGCCCGATCTCTCTCCCACCATTATCATTTCGGTAACCATGGGAGGAAAAAATTTATCATATTCTCGTAAAATTTCTGACAAAGGCTCTCCGCTTTTCATTTTTACCGCCGCGCTATGAAGGGATTCTTGATAATTTACATTCGCGCAAGTATCGGCAGTAATATCCATCGCGTCAATGATTGGAATCGTGCTTTTTAAAAGCGATGAAAGCGTCAAAGAAAATTTTGCCAAATTTATCTGCTTCACTACCCGGCCAAAAATCGGCAAGTATAAATTTATTGTATGGATAGTTTTTTTAAATTTTGGAGAACGCTTCATCATGGCCGCAAACAACGCGATTGATCCCGCCGCAACGGCGATGATTAGCACCAAATATACCGGATTGCTCAAAAAATCTACAATGGCGATAAGCGTCCGCGTCGCCAGCGGCAACTCGGCGTCAAAATCTTTGAATAGCTCAAGAATCTTGGGTAGCACAAAAGTAGTCATCATAATGCCAATGCCGCTCATCGCTGTCAGTATCACTGCCGGATATATCATCGCGCCCCGGATGCTGGATACCAATTCATGCGACTTTTTCATCTGATTGACAATCTGCTCCAGCGACTCTTCCAGTTTACCGGCAACTTCGCCAGACGCAATCATTTTTACATAAATGATTGGAAATACCTTTGGATGTTCTCCCAAAACCTCGCTTAACTGCCTCCCCTTTTCTACCTCATCTCTGATTTGCGAAATAATTTTTTTAAATTTTTTGTTCGCTACCTCCTTGGCCAGAATATTTAACGCGTCAACCAAAGAAAGCCCGGCTTTTACCATTATCCTGAGGTGATCTACAAAAAAAATCTTGTCAGTTGATTTGACGCGGAAAAGTTTGCCGGCCCAATAATCAAACTTCTGTTCAAAAGCGGAACGCTCTTTTTTTTTTTTATTTTTATCTTTTTTGGGCATAGCAATATAAAATCAGTCTCTTGTAACTCGCAATACCTCTTCAATCGTGGTAATCCCCTGTTTGGCTTTTACCAATCCATCTTGCAGCATGGTAATCATGCCATGATCTTTGGCATACTCGCCAATTTCAACGGCGGTGGCGCGTTCATTAATTTTTTTTACAATTTCTTTATCAATAACCAACGTCTCATAAATGCCAATTCTGCCTTTGTACCCGCTTTTGTCGCAGCGCCGGCAGCCTTCGCCGCGATAAAATGTCATATTGGACAACTGTTTTTCTTTGGAATCAAGTTTAATGCCCTGGCTTTTAAACAATGGCAAAATCTCTTTAGTATTGAATGCCTTTTCCATTTCATTGATGGCTTGCCTTTCAAGTTTGAATTCTTTTTTGCAATATTCGCATAATTTTCTTACCAAACGTTGCGCCACAATAATATTGGAGGTAAAAGCAACTAGAAATGGCGGGATTCCCATATCAAACAAGCGCGGTAAAGTCGTGGGCGCGTCATTGGTATGCAGTGTTGAGAGAACCAAATGCCCGGTCATGGCCGCGTGGATGGCAATTTCCGCGGTTTCTTGATCGCGGATTTCTCCTACCATTATAATATCTGGATCTTGGCGCAGAAATGAACGCAAACCAGTGGCAAATGTGAAGCCAACGCGCGAGTTGGTTTGGCTTTGGTTTATGCCGTCTACATGATATTCAATCGGATCTTCAATCGTAGAAATATTTACGTCCGGCTTATTCAAAATCCCCAAAATGGAGTAAAGCGTGGTAGTCTTTCCGCTTCCAGTAGGGCCGGTAACCAAGATCATTCCGTGCGGTTTGGAAATTGCGGCCGCCAGCAATTTTTTTGGTTCTGGCAAAAATCCCAGCTGGTCAAGCGATAAAGGTTTTTGCCCTTCATGCAAAATACGCATGACGATTTTTTCTCCATCATAAACTGGAATAATTGAAACGCGAAAGGCAAGCTTTTCGTCCTGCACCTGTATTTTAAACCTTCCGTCCTGCGGCACCATATGCTCGTCAATTTTAAGGTTGGCTAAAATCTTTATCCTAGCGATAATGCCGTTTTTTACCTTTTTGGGCAGAGTCATTACGTTTCTCAACACCCCATCAACGCGATACCGCACCGTGACTTCTTTTTCGCTCGGTTCAATATGAATATCGCTCGCTCCTTCGTACACCGCATGTTCAAGAATGCTATTGACAATATTCACAATCGGCAACTCTTCCGCCGCTTTCTTCAGTTCTCCCGCTTCAATATCTTCCCCCTCTGTCAGCTGGTTTATTTGCAAATCGCTTTCCAGATCCGCGTGATACCGATGCAGAGCGTCTTTGATGTCATTCGGAGCAGTAAGAAAAACCTTAGGCGACAATCCGGTCTTTCTTTGGATAAATTCAATTGTCTGGATGTCCTCCGGATCAAGCATGGCAAGAGACACTTCGTTTTTTGATCTGGCAAAAGCAATAACATTGTGCGTCTGGGCCAGCGGCGGCGGTATAAGATTCAGCACATCTTTTTTTATCTCCCTGCCCTTTAGCGCGATCATTGGCACGCCCATTATTTTGGCCGCTTCGGTATAAAGTTCCACTTCATCAATAATGCCTTCGTGGACCAGGTGCTCTTCCAAGCTTCGGTTGAGCTTTTTTGCCCGGGCGATATATCCTTTCATATCTTTCTTTCCAATTTTGAATTGGCTGTCAAGCAGTTTATTTAAAAGTTTTTCTGGGAGCATAAGTGTTGATAGTATTAGGACTTACTCATTATATATAATAGCACATTTTTGGGAAAAGGGATAAAAATTTGTATTGACACCACACTGGCATGAATATTCTAATTGAAATTCCTGAATTGACGAGGGTTGATTTTTATGGGAGAATAAGGAACGCTAAAGAAGCGCCATCTCAAAATGCCATTATGTCAAAAGAAGTAATCCAACCGGGTATACCCGACTCAAGTTTAGACCGTTTAGCCGCCAGCGGCCCGCGCCAGCTCTTTTTGGATTTGGAAACTTTTTTGACGCAAATAGACCCTGAATCTCTTGAGAATGCTTATGACGGGCCGGAACAATTATTCCAATTGCGCGAGCAAGCGAGACAGCAAGTGATGAAAACCCCAATAACCGGACCGGATGACTGGGAAGAATTGGTACGATATTTTATCGGACCAAAAACCGAGGACATTCCAAAAAAAGAAGCGCGAGCCGAATATCGCCAAGACTGGGATAAATTGGATATTCTTTATGATTTTGGCGGTCCGGAAAATGGCGAAGATTTTATGATCTTGGCGCTGGTGGACAAAATAAGAAAGACGGCTCAAAAAAATCCCGACGCTATTACCAAAGAATTTATTGACAGCGTGATTGAGCGGATCATTGAACGTTCCGCCAGAATACTGCGCGAAGAGTGGAAACTGGAAAAAGAAATGGCGGCTAGAGGAGAACTTGAGATTGTAAACATCGGCGACGAAGACGACAAAGATGAACCGGACTATATGGTTGATATGTGGGAACATGATTCAGATCAGTTTGGCAATTCGTTGACCCGCGAGCCTATTCTGGTTTTGAATCAAACGATGCGAGAAATCGGCTGTTTTGGCAGCGAGAGAACCATTGACCAACTTATTGAGTTAATACCTAAATATGGCGAAGATGCGACCAAGTGGGCGGACCTGGTTTTTTCCCAGATTAATCCCGATCACGCGGCGGCGCGGCTGTTGTCGCTGTTGCGGCAGAAACCGGATGATAATCCTGAATCGGCGCGGAAACAGGCGTGGCTCAACCGGCGGGTGTCGCGCGTTCTGCATCGGCTGGAATTCGGCCAGATCGGCATCTCGGCAGAAGGCGTCCGTTATCTTGAACGGCTATATGATTTAGGAGAATACAATAATCCCGGTTATTCCGTCCGCCGTCTGACTGCCAACGGGGAGATCGGCGTGTTTGATGAAGAGCGGGTATTGCAGAAATTTTTTAATCTGGGCGATTTAAGCTCCGAAGAAAAGCAGGTCAAAGCAACGGTGCTTAATTTTACTCTGGAACAATTTTTTTCCGCTCCGGCGGCCGAGGGCAGTGAAGAAAGAAGGCAACAGGAAGAAATTTTGGAAGAATTTAAGAGAAATTATTTTCAATTTTACGACGACGAATTTTTCAAAGATACCGGCGTGCGCTTTAACAATCTCAATTTTCGCGAACAGGCCTGGTTTATGCGGTTTGCGTTGCGCGCGAGCGCGGCGGAGCAGGAAAAAGCGTTGGGATTTGTCCGACAATATGGCGAAGCGGGGCTTAAGAGTTTTATTTCTTTGGAGTTGGACGCGCAAGCGGGTGATAAAATTTTTGCGATTGCTGAAAATAACAGCGGACGGTCGGCGGAAAAAATCTTCCGAAAATACGAATCTCTTGTCTCGCTCGCGGATGAAGCGGAAGCGGAGATCAGGCAATTTTTTGTTTCGGCCGGAGGGCCGGAGCGGGTCGCGGCGCAATCGGTTACCGGCGAAATTTTGAAACGAGCGGCGGGCATGCTGGCCAAGTTTGCCGAAGCAAAGAAGGGCGAGGAGCCGACGACAGAAATCAATCAAAAATTGGACGCGATCCGCCGCGATATTGTGCTGTTTGCCGCCATTTTCAAAACCGCTTTCAAAGGCAAAGAGCGCGTTGATTTTTCCGACGTAAGAGGGTTGGACCTGCAAAGCTCTGATTCCAGCAGGCTTAACCGGGAAGATATCGCTGCCATGCGCCGAATTTTTCATGATAATCGCGCCGAACTTTCGCCGGAGTTTGCCGAATTTCGCGTGCGAGAGGAATTTGATCCGGTGATGAAAGAGGCCGGACATAAATTTTACCTGTTGAAAAAGGACGGGGAAATCATCTGCTTCGCTCGTTTTGATGAATTGGCAAATGGAAATTTGTACACCGGTTTTATCAACACGCGGCCGGATGTAAAAGGCATGGCCATTGGCAACGCGTTTTTGAAAGAAGCGCTCGCGAGAGAAGCGCCAGGCCGCGGCGTGGAATTGAATGTGCGGACCGAAAATCCGGCTCAAAGATTGTACGCGCGGCTGGGCTTTGCAGTCATTGACCAATATATCAATCCCAAATCCGGCAAGGAATATGTTAGGATGTTGCGGCCGGCGGCGGCTGAAGAGGCGGCGGAGGAATTGAAGGAGGCGGCGTAGATTTTTTGTTTTCAATCAACTGAATATCCGGGAGGGACTGCCAGACAAACTCAAACACCGAACGGTGCAGTTCGGCAATCTGTTCATCCTCAATGATCACGCCGATCATTTTTTGTTCATTCAAAGTGGAAAAAGAAACAGTGTTATTGTAAATTTGCGTGATAGTCCTAAACGGTTTAATGTTCGGCGGCATCAACCGGACTTCCAGCAGAGGAGAATAATTTTTATACCGCTCTCTGGTTTGGGGAGTGTCCGGCACAATCATTCTTTTTTTAATATTCAATCTTACTCTTTCGGCCACGTATTCTTTATTCATTTCCGCGATGTACTTCTGGGTCGCGTCCACGTCTAGATAAGTTAATATATCTCCGTTGGATTTCAAAGAATCAAAAGTTACTTCTTTTATTCCCTCTTCGCCTTCAAAAAACCTCACCCCCGGCCGATTCTGCGACAGATTAAAAGCGCCGGTGAATCCTCTAATCGTCTCTTCCATTTCTTGATTCAAAAGCGCGGTCTCGCGTTTTTTTTGTTCAATTAAGCCAAACAGTTTGTTCGGGTGTGTTGGTTTGTACAGGGCGGTTCGGCCGTCCTTGCGATAATCCAGCAGATCTTTGGCCATGAGCGTGGTTAGAGAATCATAAATACTAGCTCTGGAAAGCGCGGTTTTTTCTAATATCCGGGGAACGGACATTTCGCCGTTTTCTACTAATATCTGATAGATTTCGGCTTCAGATGGCTCAAAGCCGTAGTTGGTTAATGTATTGATGGCGGGCATAGGTTTAACTTACGGATGACGGATAATCCTGATTTACGGATGGTTCTAATTTGAGGGTAAATGGTAAATAGAAATTGGTAATTGGGCGATTGGGTAATTTGTAAATTGTAATTAGTAATTGACAATAGGACAATGGGGCAATGGAACAATTATCAATTACTGTTTACCATTTACTAATTACAACAGTTATTTTAGCCAAATATACGTTTTTTTTCATTGAAACCCCATGAAATAATTTAAGATGGAGATACAATTTTCTTGGCTAATCATAAACATAGTATAACATAGCCAAATAAATATGTCAAGTAAAGAATAGACATATTTTTTATGACAAAATTTAGCTCAAATAAAACAAATTACCAATTACTAATTTCCAATTTCCAAACAACTCTTGACAATTACCCCAAATGATGTTATACTGTTCTGTTAAAATCAAAAAGCAAAAGAGACCGTTCAATACAACTTATAACAAAAATTGCCTTGGAGAGAGGGCAAAATGAACGATTGAAGATCAAAAGATCTAAAGATCAAAAGATCAAGAGATTGGAGATTGATTTGTGAAATAAATCTGCAATCTGAAATCTGAAATCAAACCCCCTTTCCCCAAAGAGGGATTTTTTGTTCCGATAGATGGGGTGACATGGAGAGAGATCACAGTGTCCATTGGCGGGGAAAAGTAATATTTATTGCCCAATGCCTGCGGACATCCTCTGACAAGCAAATATCTGTCCACCTGCCGCGCGAGCGACACTCGGACGGGTAAAAGCCATGCCACCTGTTCTGTCGGAATAATCCCTGCTCAATAGACTTGGATTGACAAACGCTTGTCGGTTGTTAATCCGGTTGCGAGCAAGAGTGGAATATATCTGACTATAGGTTCATTAAATTCAAGTGTTTGATCCCGCATTGCCCGTATGAAAAATAGGAGAGAGTCCTATCGGCGATGTGAGATACACATCTGGTTTTTTTCTCCGATTAAATCGGGGAACGGCGGTGGAGGTTGATAGCTTTGGCTGAAGCGATTCGGTCAAAACTCCCTCGCGACCGCTCCACATTTTCACCAGAGAATGTGGTACCGAGTGCGCCTTCTCTTGACCGCCGCAAGGTGGTGGAGAGAAAGGCAGTCGGTATTTATCACGAGGCACGAGACACGCAGCACGAGACATGTCACGAGACACAAGGCACATATCACGAGACACTTTTAAGTGATTCGTGGTATTCGGCTGGTGACTAGTGAGATTGTTCATTACAAAATAAAAAACCCGGCGAATGGCCAGGGTTTGGAGCGGAGAAGCATGGAGCGCGCGAGTCGTTTACGCGGTCTCAAGCTGGAGGCCGAGGTGTTTGATGACGGCGTTTAATTTTTCTTCAAAACGATTGACGCGAGCCACTACGGCGGCGAGTTCTTGTTCGTGTTTTTGGTACAAGCCCACGAAAGCATCTACATGAGTAAGCATTTCATTTTTGGCATCCTGAATTTCCTGCCGCAGTTCTGTCTTCACCAATCGCAAATCATCTTTGGTCGCCATCTCTCTGCGGATGTCGGCGATGTCATCTTTGGTCGCCATCTCTCTGCGGATGTCGGCGATGTCATCTTTGGTCGCGGCGTTGTCGCGGATGAACTCGATTATTTCTCTATTTTCTTTCAGCTCTTGCAGTACGTCTTTGATTGTCGGGTCTGATGTCTGGTTCATATAAAACGAGTATAACAGGGGGAAAATTGATTGTCAATATTATTATATTATTCTTCCGTTAAAATTTCATCACAGTTTGTGCTGAATTTCGGTTCAATAGAAACGGTGGTGAAAAAAGTATTTTCTATCAATCAAAGTGTTAGAAAAGTTAGGACTTGAACTTTAGACCAAGATGGTCCGCAATCTGCTTGATTTTTCTTTCCAGCTTAGCATAATCGCGCAAAAGCATTTGCTTTTCCAGCTCAAATTTTCGGTGAGTCAGCGCAATTCCTTCTGGCGTAAGATGGTAGGGGACGTGAGGAGCGATTGTGGGTTTGGCAGAGTTTCTATCCATATGGGTTTGTCGGACTTAGGCGGCAGACAATTGGAGACCGAGGTGGCGGACGATTTGGCTGATTTGATCTTCGTGCCGCTGGTAAGATGATTTGAGCGCGGCGATTTCAGTGTCCATGTCCTTGTGCAGTTTAATGAAACCATCAATATGGCCGATCATTTCATCTTTAGCATTTCTAAGATCGTCCCTGGTGGCAAAGTTTTGCAGATCGTCTTTGGTCGCGAAGTTCTTTAAGTCGTCCTTGGTCGCGAGGTTCTTAAGATCATCTTTGGTCGCGAAATTTTTAATATCGTCTTTGGTCGCGGCATTATCGCGGATGAATTCTACGACCTCCATGACATCTTTGATTGTCGGGTCCGATGTTTGGTTCATATAAAATGAGTATAACAGGCGTGAAATTGGTTTGTCAAATTGCTCTCTTTTTGAGCTCGGCAAGGAACGCCTCTTTTCCAAGAAAGCGCTGGCGCGATTCAGATGATATAGTACGTTTGCGAATTGTTTTGACAAACGACGGACGGTAATCGCCTTCCGGATCATGCGTCATGCCAATCATAAAAGAACGCAAAAGAGCGACTTCGCGATTCAACGTTTGAACGTGTTTGGTAAGCGTTGCGGCCTGGGCGTGAGTCATATAACAATAGCATATCAAAGAGCATGGCGCTTGTCAAAAGATTGACATTCCGATGTTATTCTTCCGTATTGTCTTATTGTTGTGGAGTGCGGAATTGAACGAAGTGAAATTCCGCCATTTACGCCGCGGCGAATGAAATTTCACTTCGCTTCGCTGCGTTCAATTCCATACTCCGCGATGGCGGAAAAATTCGTGTTCCGGGGTTCTCGCAAGATTTTTTGAGAAAAAAGTTTCGCGAGAGCCGCAGACAGGCTCTTGTTCTATAAAATTTAATAAAACCAACGTCCAACCAATGACGTTGTAAAAATAAAAATGCCTCGCGAAGTTCGGCGCAAGCTGAATTGTCGTCTGGCTCTGGGCAGTAATACCGCGGGGAAGTTCCGTGGCGCTCGAGAGGGCGGACAGATCGAATCCTTTTTTCACGAGGCACGAGACATACAGCACGAAACAAATGCGAATGCAGATGTTTTGTGAAGTGTGTAAATCGTGTTGAGTGATTTAGGGTAGGTAACTCGGGGCAGAAGCCGACCCGAGATGCCTTTTCCAAAATATCCCTCCCCGCATGGTGTGGGGAAAAATTTCTTCGCTTTTGCGGGGGATGGGATATGGCTAAGCGGACAAGCAGAAACAAGCCCGCAAGGGCACTCCTCCCACCTAGCCATGGGTGGGTTTGTCCGCAGGAGTCTCCGAGAGGAGGAAGAAATGGCGCGTATCAATTTCGTGTTCGGTCAGGTTGTCGATTTCGCGAACCTTCCCGCTAACAGCATTGCGCTCGACGGAGCCGTCCAGGGCCCGCAGATCGACGCCGTGAACCGCAAGTTCTCGTTTGATCACCATGCGGCGTGCACCCGCCTCGTCACCCTGGCCACGTGCCAGCAGGTGGCGACGGCGATCCGCCTCGGGCTCGTGGTGGACGAGGACACCCAGGTCTACATCAACGACCTGGACGCGGACACGAGCCTCTCGGTCTGGTTGCTCGCCAACCCGGAGCGCGTGAACGAGGAGAAGGTGAAGGAGCTCGTCGAGCGCGTTGGCCTCACCGACGCGCACGGCCCGATCTTCGCCCCGCACGACATCCACCGCGAGCTGGCCCCGGCTTACGGGAGCAAGGAGCCACAGACCGTGGCTATGCTGGAAACCTTCCTCGTGAAGGTGACCCAGTACGCCAACGGCGAGTGGCAGGCCCCGCCCGCGCGTCTGGAGCGCCCGTCGAAGGGCTACGCGTGGTCGCCGAAGACCTGCTGGCAGGCGGTCGAGACGAAGATCGGCTTCGACGACGTGTACAACCAGGGCTTCCTCGCGGGCGTGCTCTTCACGGACGCGCCCAACGGAACGCTCATGTACACCGTCGCCAAGCGGTCGGACCTCGTGCCGCTCGCGGTCGGCCCCGGCGCCACCAAGCGCCCGCCCACGTCGCTCGACGACTACCGGAAGGACACGATCCTGGGGCAGCTCGCCCTGAAGGAGATCGAGGTCAACCCGGAACAGTCGCACGCGGCGAACTGGGGCGGCGCCAGCTCCGTCGGCGGTAGCCCGCGCAACCCGGACGGCAGCCAGTCGAAGCTCATCCCCGAGCAGGTGCTGGAGATATGCAGGCGGTTCGCGAAGTAGTGTCGCATTCCGCGACAACCTCTCCTCACTCAAGGGGTAGTGAGGAACAAGAGGTAGATTAACCCCAAGAAGGAGGTGCACCGTGAGGTACACCACCGGGTTCCTGTAGGTACGCTAACCTACGCGAACCCGCGCGCCCCGGCAGACGGCGTTAAATAAATTGTCTTGCCCCCAGATCACGCTGATGGGTTATCTACGCGTGTAGGTGGCAACTGCCGAATCAGTTGCGCATTCGGGATGAGATGAACAGCACTGCACACGCCATTCATCTATCCCCTTGGACTCTGAATCATTGATTGCGCTGATTAAAAGATTGAGGGTTGAAGGGGAAACACGAATTTTTTCACGAATTCACACGAATATAATTTGTGTAAATTCGTGTGAAGGATTCGTGTTCCGTTCTTTCAAATAAAAAAACAAACACCTTTTCATTGACACGATATGCGAAACACGCGGACTTGGGTCGTGATGCGTGCATCGCGCGTCGGGTGAATGAAGAGGTGTTTCTTCGCAGGTTTTCTTGGCGCGTGCCAGGAAACGAAAGCCATACTGGGCTTGCGAAGCGCGCTCTTTGAGAATCCGCCAATCCAAAAAACCGGTATAAGGCAGGGTGTCCCTTGCTGAAATCCGGCGGGTTTGTCCCGTTCCGATGAAAATCGGGAACACGATAAGGATTGGCGGAAAGGACAAAGGGATGAGATCCCTTCTGTCCCTTCTCCGCCGGGAGCCAATATGGGCCATTCTCTTTGGCCTGGTGTTGGCAGTTCTCATCGGCGCCATCTGGTTGGCAAATCGCCCGCCAGTGGAGGTCGGTGAGACGACCGGCGGAGAATCGGGCCGGTTCGAGGTCGTCCTCGTGGATGATTTCGGGCCGAACGATCTCATTCTCTTTCGGGACGCCGCGGATGGGCGGTGCCACCTGATCTTCACCCATTACGAGGGTGGGGCAGGTGGGGCCGCGTCGATCGCGGACGTCCCCTGCTCCGTTCCGACGGAGCAGTAAGAGGATGAGACGTCAGGCCGCGCGTACCGGCCAAAGCCCAAAAAGCGGGCCACCGCAGTACGCGGCGGATCGGACGACCTAATTCCCGATCCGCCTTCCCACCAAACGCCCCGCCTATTTGCATGGCGGGGAAGTCCAACAATTCGGGATTTCCTAATCCCTCGTTGGACGCACTTGGCGGCGAAGCTTCACTCGCTTCGCCACCTTCCAAAGTTTCTGATAATTCAGGGATTGTGGAGGAGGATGGGGTGATGGGGTGATTGAAGATCAAAAGATCGGAAAATCAAAAGATCGTTGGATTGCTCCCTTCTCCTTTTAGGAGAAGGGCAGGGGATGAGGTGCGGGTTACCGCCCAAAGTTCGTTGCGAAAGTTATCGATTGAAAAAAATAATTGTGTTCATTACAAAAAACAAAAAACCCGATAGCATCGGGATTACTGGCGGTAAATCAGATCAGCCATTAGACAATTGGAGGCCGAGGTGGCGGACGATTTGGCTGATTTGCTCTTCGTGCCGCTGGTAAGATGATTTGAGTGCGGCGATTTCAGTGTCCATGTCTTTGTGCAGTTTGACAAAACCATCAATATGGCCGATCGTTTCATTTTTAGCGTCTTGGATTTCTTTTTGTAGCTCGGCTCTAACTGCCTGGACGTCATCCTTAGTCGCGGCATTGTCACGGATGAATTCAACGACCTCCATAACGTCTTTGATTGTCGGGTCTGATGTTTGGTTCATATAAAATGAGTATAACAGGGGGAAAAATGATTGTCAAATATCATTTTCCCGTTGCGGAATGTGGATATTCTATTTTTAAAAATGTGCGCCACGTTACAAGTTACACGCTACACGTTACATGATATAATTATCGTATTTATTCTTAACTCACATTATCTATGACACCTATGACCAACGAAAATACCGGCGAGCGGCCGTCCGTGAACGCGGAACATTCTGACGCCGAGCAAAAAGAGGGGTTGACGATTTCGTCCGCCGGCATGACTGAATTCGTCAAGCGGCATTTTAAAAAAGATTTTGCCGGCACGAAAATTTCCAGCCATACGCCGGAAGAGTTTGAACAGGAGCTGGCGGCGCGCTTGGCCGGGGCAACAGTAAAGCCCGGATATGCCGATTTTTGCCGCCTGCTCTTTGTGGAAAATTTTACCGACGCGCGGGTGGGTTCCGTGGAAATCACGGACGAAAATCGGGGGGAAATTCGGAACGGTTTTGAGGCGCGCCGTGAAAATGAACTGCCAGTTTTGACGCGCTGGGCCGAAGGAGTGGAGACGCCTGCGGCAAATTATTTGGGAATCGTTCTTTACCGCCAGGATCAACTGCGAAAAGAAGCGGAAGCGAGCGGCGAGGCGGATGTGCCCGCGGCCGATTGGGGGATTGTGAAAATTATGGGCCTGCCCACGCCGGAAGCAGAACCGATTGATCCGACAACAATGCTCCGTAACGCTCTGGGCAAAGAATACGGCGGCAGCGGCGTGCCGCTTGACCCCGAGGAGTATAAAAAATCAGTTGAATATTGGGACAAACGGGTAACGGTGAAGTAAATAAGACGACAGCGCTGCAACACTGCAACACCGACAACATAATAACAATGTAACAATTTGACAATGTAACAATTAAACAATTAAACAATTAAACAAAGCAACCACCATCGGTCAAGGGGACTCTCGCGAGGTTCCGTTGGCCGCCTTCGTGGTGGTTGCGCGGCTCAATCGGAGCCCAGCGCAAGCGCCATGACCGGCGCTTGCTTGCGTTGTAAGCTGTGAGCCGCGCTTACAAATCGCAGGGATGATGCGTGGCATGTGTCTTGTGACTGGTGACAACGTTCATTACATTCCAAAAAAACAAAAAATACCGATAGTGTCTGTTATTTTGCCGGTTGCCGCGGGATTAGTTGCCGCGTTGGAGCAGGCGCAGAAATTCACCCGGCCGCAAAATGGGAAAAGGCGATGCCTCCACCACTGCCGGACGCATGAAGTCGCGCGTGTTCCAAGTTACCAGAGCGTCAGGGCGGGTGTTGAGAGCGGCGGCGAGAATAGGCGCGTCGTTTGTCGGCAGGACACGATAGGCCTTTCTTACTTGAGCCAGAGTAGGTGGAGAAGCGATTTGCGGCGGTATAAGCAAAAAAATGATCCAGCCGGCGAATAACCTTGGAAATTTTTGAGCGATTACCCGTTCGGCCTCCTCAACGACTTGAGGGGAGATAACCGGAATAGCTTCATGAACAAAACAAGCCGCCAGAATTATGCCGGCGGCTCCATTTGGCGAGTTAAGCCCAGCTAAAATCGCGCTGGTATCAAGAAACACGCGCAACTTTTTTGGCATAGCGTGATTGCCAAAGATCATTCCGGACGTCTTTCGCGGCTTTTAGCAGAGTCCTTTCCGCGTGAGCAGAAGAAGTCCGTCCGGTTTGTTTGGGCAGAGCTTTAAAAACAACGATTTTAAGCAATTGTAGTTCCTTTTCTAATTGTCCGATCCGGTTGAGTTGTTTAGTTAATTGTTTGGTAGTCATACCTTGCCAGTATAACAGGGGAAAAACTAGCCGTCAAATTACGCGACATGATTACGCGACACGAAGCACGTGACAAACTGGTCCCGACTAAGTCGGGATCACTCCGTAAATTATTTCAAATCTTCCAGAGAATCAAAAATACTTTGATTTTCCGGAAGCCCCTGAAGCGAAAGTTTCAGGGGAAAAATCCGCGAACCGAGATGGGCTCGGCGGCGCGAGTGGTTCTTTCAACTTTAGAAAGGAGGAGGCGATGAGGGATACCCGCATCGTTTCAATGAGCGAGTTTTCGGAGTGGTTGCACAGCCGGCCGATCTGTCCGGTTGCGGCTATTCTCTTTGTCGGCGACCGCTTCTCGTGCTGCGACGAAGCGGTGCTGATTGAGGAGAACGGCTGCGTCTATGGCGCCGCGACCATCGCGCCGCAGGGCGAGCAAGGATCAAATGGCACGCCCGCGATCGTCGGGCTCTATGTTGTTCCGGGCGCTCGCGGCTTGGGTTACGGCACAGAGCTTATGCGGGCGACCGTAGAGCGGTGCCGCGAGCGCGGATTCACTCGCGTGCATGTGGATGCCATGTCCACCGGCACGAAGAAGGCGATCGCGCGCCTGCCCGAAGATTTGCGGGCCATGCTCGAGGTCAAAGATCTCGGCAATGTGCTCGACAGATTCTGACGCGCGCCGGCGCCACCTTTACCCGAACCGTCAAACTGGAGGTTAACGGTTCGGGCTTCAACTTCCCGGCTCAACGATGTTGTTGGGACGGGATGAGAAAACAACTCCCGCGCTTTTGCCATGAAGTGTGGGAAACAGGAGGAGAAACCATGGCGATCAAGAAGATTTGGACATCCCAGAACGGCGCGGTGGGCACCGCTCACCTCAACCGTGAGGGGAAGTTGGTGGACTTTCGCCCCGCCAAGGCGGGGTTTAACGGAAAGTTCTTGTTCGAAGCAACGGACGGTTGGACGCCGTCCACAGAAGTTGATGTCCGTGTTGGCGGGGAAGAATCCAGACTGTCGGAGGACGGCCTCTGTCTTCACCGGCAGTTTAGGATGTCGGCTAACTTTCAGGGTGTCGCCCTGTCCGCGACGGTGACGCTCTCCGAGCTGACCGCAGCCGGCAGGGAAAAGGAGCGGGAGAGGCAGGAGGAGCAGCGTCGGCTCCGCTTGTCTCAGGAGGCGGAGGCCAAGTCGCGGAGGGAGCGTGAGCCGGCCGACATGGCCGAGCTCCAGGCCTGGGTCGACGCCAGGCTTGCGGACCCGCTCGCCGGAGGAATCCGGCCGGGCAGGCTTCTGCGCAAGCCCAGCCGCGCTCGGTGGGTGGTCGGGGACTTCATTGGCCGGTGGATTGAGAAGTTCCCCCTGCCGGAGGAGAACCAGTTCGCCAAACGCGGGGCCCGCAACCTGCGCTCCATGGTTTTCCGGATTCTCCAGGAGAAGTCTGGATCCAAGGAGTGGGGGGCCGGCGGCGAGCTTATCCGGCAGGCGGTCGTCCGCGCCCACGAAGCGCAGAGGGCGGCGGCCCGGGAAGTCCGTCTCTCCAAGTAGGCGAATACGTCCGTGCTAGGCAACGGATTCACATCTCACATCGCGGGCAAGGTTCCTATCGCCTTGCCCCCTAACACAAGCACGGCAGAATCGTTTGCAAAGTGGAGAGGGCCGATGTTCTTTTCAAGGACAACTCTCTCCCGGCCGCTCTCTGCTTTCTTGAGCGGCTCTGCTGTGCTTTTGTCGGGGATACCCCCGAGAGCACATTGATGTTCTTTACAAAAAACAACAGGCCCCTTTTGGTATTTTTTTTGCGTAAAACAAAATCCCGACACAGTCGGGACTTTGAGCGGTGGACGGAGGGGGAATCGAACCCCAAGAACTTGAGTGACAATTCAAGACGCGCGCCTTGCGCTCTCCGCCCTCAAATCCACCGTGTCCGATTATAACACAAACTGAAATAACAAAGAACTCCCCGAGGGGAGTTCCGGAATCCGGAGCGCTTATTGACGCGATAGAATTGTCACTCGAAAGAAGTATAACACAAATTGAGACTTTGTCAAGCGCTTGTACATGATGAGTACATAGGTAACACTTTGTTGAACTCAATCGGCGTCTGGTAATTTAATGTCGCGTGCGGTCGGTTAAAGTTGTATTCAATGAGCCATTCTGTCAGTTTT
>JBAZZL010000002.1:0-75945 GCA_041658785.1 Patescibacteria group bacterium | reverse complement strand
CAGAGGGCCAGGATTTGCCGTAGAAGGAGAGCGACTCAGATGCGCCCTCCTTGGAACCGAATGGCAGCCGTTAGGCCGCCAACCGCGCTCTTTTCGCCTGCGGTTCGCTGACGGGAACGCCGGCCGCGGAAAGCATTACTTGAATTTCCGCGGCGAGCGAGCTGGCTCTGGCCGCCAAGGGATCAATCAGATTAGCCAGGCGGCGGCCGAGACGTTCGGCGTCAATTGCGGAAAAAGGTCCGCCGGTGGGGGCGGGTTGAGACATTCTCTCAACCAACGCTTCTATTTCCTTCGCGGCCGCGGCGAGCGAGTCAAGCTGCAGCCCCAATCTTGTGGCAACGGTTTGGTCCTTCATTGTCCCCTCTGTAAAATGATCCGAGTCGCTTTACTCATTATATTTCAAAACGATACTAGAGGTCAATTGTGTGCTAAGATGTAAGACATTATAGCGTTATGAAAAAAATTGGAATTATTGGAGCCGGAAACATGGGGGGCGCGTTTTATCGGGCGCTGGCGCAGGAGTTCGCTGAAGACGAGCTTTATGTTTGCGACCATAATCAGGAAAAATTAAACGCGTTAAACGCGCTCCACATTACCGCGGACGCGAACGAACTGATTGAATCAGTTGGCACGGTTATTTTGGCGATCAAGCCGCAGTCATTTGATCAATTTGTTTCCGCGCTGTCCGCCTCGCTCGCCGATAAATTGGTTATCTCAATCATGGCGGGCGTTTCTGTTGCCAAAATTCAGCAGGCGGCCGGGTCAGGGAGAGTGGTTAGATCAATGCCGAATTTGGGAGTGGAATTAGGCAAAGGAGTAACCGGCTGGTTTGCCGGCGCGGAAGTAACTAACAAAGATAAGCAATTCGCGGAAAAGATTTTTTTAGCCGGCGGCGAGTCAATTGAAGTTAAGGATGAAAAAATGATAGACGCGGTGGCCGCGCTTTCCGGCTCCGGTCCGGCGTACTTCTTTTATCTCACGGAGCTGTTGCAAAAAAAAGCCGAAGAGCTGGGTTTTGCTCCGGCCGCCGCCAAAAAAATCGCCGAAGCCACTTTTATCGGCGCCGCGGGTTTGTTTGAAAAAGGAAACAAAAGCGCCGGCGAGTGGCGGGAGGCGGTTTCTTCCAAAGGGGGCAGTACGGTGGAAGCGATAAAATATCTGCGGGAAAATAAATTTGATGAGATTTTTTGGGAGGCGATTGAAAGGGCGAGGAGGCGGTGGGAATAGTAATCCCACCCATCCTCCCTTATTAGGGGAGGTTTTAATCGTCCTCCCCCTATTAGGGGGAGGCAGAGGGGGTTATCGTATGCAACATGAATATTATTATCAAAACAAACCCTGGTCCATATTCAGAAGACGAAAGTTGAGAAGAGAGTCAACAAACGCAGAGAGATTGTTTTGGATTCAGGTTAAAAATAAAACTATCGGGTATAAATTCAGGAGGCAGTTTAATATTGGCAGGTTTATTGTGGATTTTTATTGTCATGAATTAAGATTGATTGTAGAGATTGACGGCTTTACGCATGAAAACGAGGAAAGACAGAAAAGAGACGCGGCGAGGCAAAGGTATTTGGAGAATTTAGGTTACAAAGTTATTCGTTACACAGACGATCAGGTATTGAATGATACCGAGGCGATGGTTAGAGATTTGAAAAATAAGTGTGAGGAGTTGAGACAGACGCGATAACCCCACCTGTCCTCCCCTAACGCGATAACCCCACCTGTCCTCCCCTAACGCGATAACCCCACCTGTCCTCCCCTAATAGGGGAGGGACGTTCTAACCACATTCGCAATGAGGGGAGAGGGGCGCGCCACTCACCTTCCTCTATAATAAAATCGTATGCAAAACATGATTCAAAATTTACAAAAAGCGCAAAAAGCCAGCCGGACGCTGGTAAATCTTAGCGAAGAAAAAATTAACGAAGTTTTGTCAGATTTGGCTAAAGCGATTCTAGACCATGCGGAAGAAATTTTGTCCGCGAACAAAAGAGATCTGGATAGAATGGACAAAAATGATCCGAAATACGATCGCCTGCTTTTAAATCAAACGCGGTTGAAAAGTATTGCCAGCGATATTAAAAATGTCGCGCGGTTGGAATATCCGGTCGGGCGGATTTTAGAAGAAAGAACTTTAACCAGCGGTTTGAAATTAAAAAAAATCAGCGTGCCGTTGGGCGTTATCGGGATCGTTTACGAAGCGCGGCCGAACGTGACGCTGGATGTTTTTTCTTTGTGTTTTAAATCCGGCAATGCCTGTGTTCTAAAAGGAGGCAGTGACGCGGCCGACTCTAATAACGCCATTGTTAAATTAATTCATGCCGTTTTACTAAAGCACGACATTGATCCTGATATTCTCCATTTTTTGCCGTCAGACAGAGAAGCGGTGAAAGTACTGCTTGGTGCGGTTGATTATATTGATGTCATTATTCCTCGCGGTAGCCATAATTTAATTAATTTTGTAAGAGACAATTCCAAAGTGCCGGTGATAGAGACCGGCGCCGGCATTGTTCATACTTTTGTTGACGCGGAGTGTGATCTGAAAATGGCGGCTAATATTATTTTTAACGCCAAGACAAGGCGAGTGAGTTTGTGCAATGCTTTGGATACTTTGCTGGTGCATGAAAATAAGTTAAGCGATTTGAGTTCAATAATTGATAAGTGTTCAAGCAAGCGGGTTGTGATATACGCAGACGAGCGATCTTATGCCGTTCTTAATGGCAAGTATCCGTCTGAATTGATAGAGCGGGCCAAAGAAGAACATTTCGGGATAGAGTTTTTGGATTATAAAATGTCCGTGAAGACCGTAGCGGGCGTTGAAGAAGCGGTTGAACATATCACCAAATACGGTTCCAAACACAGCGAGGCGATTGTTTCCTCCCAGCAAAAAAATATTGACTACTTCTTGAAAAACGTTGACGCGGCCTGCGTGTATGCCAACACCTCCACCGCCTTTACCGACGGCGCGCAATTCGGCCTCGGCGCCGAGATCGGCATTAGCACGCAAAAACTGCACGCGCGCGGGCCGATGGGGTTGCGGGAGCTCACGAGTTATAAGTGGGTGGTGAGAGGGACGGGACAGACACGAGACATGTAACATATAACATATATCAAAAAGCCCACCGAATTGGTGGCTTTTGGTAAGCGCTAATTAGTTAATTGTTTTTAAATATGTTATAATTATGTAATAACATATTTAAATTTTATAAATATGGCTAAAAAAATAAGAAAAAAAAGAAGTGACACCCTAGTCAAAACCATAGAAAGAAAATATAATGTCGATTTAGGTTATCGCTCTGATACCGAATTGCATACCGTTTTAAAAAAAAGAGGTGTTCCATCTTTATCAAAATTACTTGAAATGACCAAGTCAAAAAGATAAGTATGTCTACCAAATTATCAAACGAAAATGATTTGAGTTTTTTAAAAAATAAGGAGCTATCCAAAATAATAGAAGATTCTATTCAATACATACAAATTATTTTTGAAGAATCTGATAAAAAAGAAAGTGCATTATACAAGGAAGAGACTTATAGGGTAATTTTATTGTATGTTACCTCTATTATTGAGGCAATTCTGTTGAGAGTTTTGGAATTACGAAAAGAAACGATCCCCAGTATTGATTATAAGTATACAAGCCCGGTAAACAAGCAATTCAAACATGTGAAATTACCTAAAGATACTGTCGTTATCGCTGTTCAGCAAAGAAGTGAAAAAGATAATAAACGAATAGGATTGGTGGAATTGGTAAATTATATGAAGAACAATGATTTGGTGGAAGAGAAAATAATACAGGAAATATTAGATATTAATGACATACGAAATACTTTTCATTTTACAAAACCGCGAGATCAAATTACTTTTGAAATTAAAACTATAGAAAAAGCATTTGAGTTATTGGTTAAAATAATTCAAAAAGCCCCTGCCGTATTAAAAATTAAAGGAAAAACCACTTGATATTAGTGTTGGTGGCTCCCGACAGATTAGAAATCCCAAAAACATCGGGATTTTGTTTTTTTTCAATTTATCCCCATGGGGTGTGCATACTACACTTGACAATTTTCTGCGGCCAATATATAATGCTCCCGCATCAAAAATAACCCCCTTCACTTCACAACCAAAACATTTTTCTAAGTTCCGCAAAAAGAATACTGGAAAGAGAAAAGAGCAACTTGCGCGCAGGTTTCTCTTTTTTCTTTCTGTCAAAAGAAAGCGTTCATTACAAGTTCAACCTGACTAAAGTAAGGTTCCTGGTTGCATCCCTATCGGGATTGCGCCAGGTAAATTAAGAAGTTCACATTATAAATGTGACAAAGATCAAAGACGTCTATTTTCAATAGAAATATAAACCCCTATTTTATAGGGATCACTCAACTGATTATTAGATATTTTGAGTAATAGATTATTAGTTTTTAATAATCCAATTAACAAATAATCTTATAATCTTCATTGAGAGTTTGATCCTGGCTCAGGATGAACGCTGGCGGCGTGTTTAAGGCATGCAAGTCGTACGCCCCGACGCAAGTCGGGGAGTGGCAAACGGGTGAGTAACACATTGGTAACCTGCCTCTGAGACGGGGACAGCTCCGCGAAAGCGGAATTAATACCCGATGGTAATGGGGGGTCAAAAGACATTCCCATTTAAACCTCCGGGACTCAGAGAGGGGCCTATGCCTGATTAGCTAGTTGGTAGGGTAATGGCCTACCAAGGCTTTGATCAGTAGCAGGCGTGAGAGCGTGACCTGCCTCACTGGGATTGAGAAACGGCCCAGACTCCTACGGGAGGCTGCAGTCAAGAATATTCCACAATGGCCGAAAGGCTGATGGAGCGACGCCGCGTGCAGGAAGAAGCCCTTCGGGGTGTAAACTGCTTTTCTGAAGGACGAATTCGTGACGGTACTTCAGGAATAAGAGGTTGCTAACTCTGTGCCAGCAGCAGCGGTAATACAGAGACCTCGAGCGTTATCCGGATTCATTGGGCGTAAAGCGTCCGCAGGTGGTTTTGCAAGTTAATGGTCAAATCCTCGGGCTTAACCCGAGGACTGCTGTCAATACTGCAAAACTAGAGGCTGGAAGAGGCAAGTGGAACACACGGTGTAGTCGTAATAAGCGCTGATATCGTGTGGAACACCAAATGCGAAGGCAGCTTGCTAGTACGTGCCTGACACTCATGGACGAAAGCGTGGGTAGCGAATGGGATTAGATACCCCAGTAGTCCACGCCCTAAACGTTGCGCACTGGGTATTACGAGTATCGACCCTCGTAGTGCCGTTTAAAAAAGCTAACGCGTTAAGTGCGCCGCCTGGGGAGTACGATCGCAAGATTAAAACTCAAAGGAATAGACGGGGACCCGCACAAGCGGTGGATCATGTGGTTTAATTCGATGGTACGCGGCGAACCTTACCTGGACTTGACATATAGCTGCAACCCCGCAGAAATGCGGGGCCCTTTTGAAGGTGCTATACAGGTGCTGCATGGTTGCCGTCAGCTCGTGCCGTGAGGTGTACCCTTAAGTGGGGTAACGAGCGCAACCCTCGCTGTGTGTTAAATGTACACACAGGACTGCCGGCGCAAGCCGGAGGAAGGCGGGGACGACGTCAAATCAGCATGGCTCTTACGTCCAGGGCTACACACATGATACAATGGCCAGTACAAAGGGTTGCCAAACCGCAAGGTGGAGCTAATCCCAAAAAGCTGGTCTAAGTTCGGATTGAAGGCTGCAACTCGCCTTCATGAAGCTGGAATCGCTAGTAAACGCGCATCAGCCACGGCGCGTTGAATACGTTCTCGGGTCTTGTACTCACCGCCCGTCATACCACGAAAGTTGACAGCACTCGAAGGCTCTCGCAAGAGGGACGAAGGTGAGGTCAGTAATTAGGGTAAAGTCGTAACAAGGCATCCGTAGCGGAAGCTGTGGATGGATCACCTCCTTTCTGGAGTTACTTCCCGGAAACGGGATGACTTCTTGTCGAAATTCTGAATTTTGATTCAGGGTTAGAAAAGAGAATAGACGCAGATCTTTGTCACTTTGTGATGTGAACAAAAAAGCCTCCTGTAATAGGGGGTTTTGTGTTGACAATAATCTATGTGGCTAATCAGAATTTTTTTCTTGCTTGACACCTCGCCCATCAAAAAGTTATAATGCATTCGCGTGAGTCTAATATTTTTTCAATCTTCAATCTTTAGTCTTCAATATCTATGTCCTTAGACCATCTCATCAATCTCGCCCAACGCACCGGCGATCGCCTCATTGTCCATAATCCGACCGACAATCAGGACGTGGTTATAATGTCGGTTGATGAATATGAGAATTTGATAGATGGCAAGCGCAGCGCCCGCAGTCTTTCTAGTGATCAGCTTTTGGATCAAATCAATCGCGACATTGCTGTTTGGCGTTCAAACAGGGAACAGGATGAAGAATGGGAAAGGACAACGCAGATTGAAGATGAATTGTGGGAAGAAGAGATGAAGAGATCTTCTTTTGGCGAGTTTAGGGAAGATGATTGGTGCCATGCAGGCAGGGTTTTGGAAGGTCTTTACAGAAAGGATTTTGATGATAATGATTATTATTTTGATGATGAAGAAGACGAGGATGATAGCGGTAATGACTTCGGTCCATCAAGGTTTGATTTGGAAGAGAATTTAATTGAAGATAATCTGCCAGAAATAGAAGATATTCCGTTTCCTTTTGATGATATGCCGAGTAGCAGAGATAGAGATGATGCAGAAGTTGATGATATTCCTTTTGGTCCTCCTATTAGTGACACTACATGGGAAGAAGAGCCGTTGCCCAGCGAGGAGCCGGTATTTTATGAAGAACCAGTTTGATAATTCACCTAATTTCTAATTCATCTAATTCACCTAATAAAATAATCAAATGCCCAATGCCCAAGGATGAAAAGAAAATTTATGATATAGAAGAAAGAAGCGCTAAATTTGGCGAAGATGTTATTGATTGGGTAAAAAAATTACCTAGTAATGATATTACCAAAAGACTTATACCCCAAGCGGTTGGAGCGGCCACTTCAATAGGATCTAATTATTGCGAGGCTGATTGCGCTGAAAGTAATAAAGATTTTATTCACAAGATGTCTATTGCGAATAAAGAAGCTAAAGAATCCAAACACTTTATTAGAATGTTATCTAAAGCTTGTTCTGAACAAATTTTTGAAGGTAGAAGATTGTGGAAAGAAGCTCATGAACTAAACTTGATATTAACGACCATCATCAAAAAAGCCAAAAAGACTGAAGAAAGCAAAGAATCAGACAAAAACAATTAAGAATTTAGCCTTTTTGAATTTTATTAGGTAAATTAGAAATTAGGTGAATTAGGTGAATTTTAGGGTTTTTTCTTTCGTCCCCAACTAATCCCCAAGTACGTACTTGACTATTTTTGACCGATACTATATAATCATACACGCGTGAAAATGCGTTATTTTTATTTTAATTTATTTATAAAATAATTTATATTTCCCCCGCTGGATCACAAATCTGCTGCGACCATTCGCAAGTAGTGCGGGAAATTTATTTAGTATGGCGGAACAATTTCAACGTATTAAACCACACATCAATGTCGGCACCATTGGCCACGTAGACCACGGCAAGACAACTCTTACCGCTGCTATTTTAAAGGTGGCGGCGGCCCATGGTTTGGTAGCTCAAGTCAAAGGTGTTGACGAAATAGACTCGGCGCCAGAAGAAAAAGCTCGTGGTATCACCATTGCTACAGCTCACGTTGAATATGAAACAGAAAAACGCCATTATGCTCACGTCGATTGTCCCGGACACGCAGACTATGTGAAGAATATGATCACCGGCGCCGCGCAGATGGATGGCGCTGTCCTTGTTGTTTCGGCAGCGGATGGTCCTATGCCTCAGACTCGCGAACACATATTGTTAGCGCGCCAAGTGGGGGTGCCTTACATTGTGGTATTTTTAAACAAAGTTGATCAGGTTTCTGATCCAGAGTTGATTGATTTAGTAGAGGAGGAGATCAGGGATCTTTTGAAGAAATATGAATTTCCCGGAGATCAAACTCCCATCATACGCGGTTCAGCTCTAAAAGCTCTTGAGAATCCAAACGATGAAGAGTCCGCAAAGCCAGTATTAGAACTGCTCAAAACTCTTGACGAATATATTCCCGAGCCGCAACGTGATTTTGACAAGGCATTCCTTATGCCGATTGAAGATGTTTTTTCAATTGAAGGCAGAGGTACGGTTGTGACCGGGCGCATTGAGCGCGGTGTGATAAAAATTGGCGATGAAATTGCCATCGTTGGCATGGGTGATGAGATTGCCAAGACTACGGTTACAGGCATAGAAATGTTTAATAAGAGCTTAGATCGAGGTCAAGCTGGCGATAACGCTGGAATTCTCTTGCGCGGCACAAAAAAGGAAGAAGTGCAGCGTGGTCAGGTTTTGGCAAAACCTGGCAGCATTACTCCGCATACAGAGTTTGAAGCAGAGGTCTATGCTCTTACCAAAGAAGAAGGCGGACGCCATAAGCCATTTTTCAAGGGGTATAAGCCGCAGTTTTATATCCGTACTACTGATGTGACTGGAGATGTTAATCTTCCAGAGGGGACAGAGATGGTAATGCCTGGAGACACAATTAACTTGATAATCAAGTTAATTGTGCCGGTTGCTATGGAAGAAAAGATGAGATTTGCTATCCGTGAAGGCGGAAAAACAGTCGGCGCCGGCGTAGTAACCAAGATTATTGTATAAAATATATACCGCCCCCCGATGTTCATCCGGGGGCGGTATTTGTTCCTTTAAATAAATTTATGGCACAAAAGACAGTAATCAAAGAGGACGATGAAAAAACACAAAAGCAAATCGCTGGACCGCGTATTCGCATCAAAATTTGCGCGTATGACAATAAAATTATTGATAATGCGGTAAAAACTATTGTTGATACTGCGGAACGCAACAATGCAAAAGTCGTCGGTCCGGTACCCTTGCCAACGCAAAAAAGCAAGTTTAGTGTCAATCGATCTACATTTGTCCACAAAGAATCAGCAGAACAATTCGAAATAAGAACCCACAAACGTTTGGTAGATATATTGAATCCAACACCAAAGGTAATTGACGCACTGATGAATTTGAATTTGCCAAGCGGGGTGGATGTTGAGATAAAAATGAGCTAGGACCGCCATGACCATGAATATTTATCACAAATTGACACGGATTGTCATTGAGACAAATGCTCTTGACAGGATTTGGGTAAACAAGTATAATTGCGCCATCTCAAATAGAGAGCGTATCTCCTACAACTCAGATAAGATGGCTGTTATTGGTCAAAACATCTGTATGAGGAAAGAGATATTGACGAGGTGAAAAATGAAAATTTAAACTAAAATAAAGCCAAATTTTCTTTCACGTAGTGAGAACAAGAGGCTAGAAGGGTCTGCAAAATAATTGATTAAGTTAATTTGCAGAGCCTTCTAGTTTTTTATATCATTTAACATTAAGTTGCGGGGTTTTATACGGAATTTAACAATTGAGTATAAAAAAATGGTACGTGATCGTGATAATGATAATATGAAGTTTATCTTGGGCACAAAACTTGGCATGACACAGATATTTCGTGAAGATGGGGCAGTTGTTCCAGTTACTCGCGTAAAAGCCGGGCCTTGCGTGGTTGCAAGAATAAAAACAGCGGCTAAAGATGGTGTTAACGCAGTTCAGCTTGGTTTTGGAGATCAAAAGCAGTTTCGTCTTACCAAAGCGCAACAAGGGCATCTAAAAGATCTTACTTTTGTTAGATTTATCAGGGATTTTCGTTCCAACGGAGAGAATGGATTGAATCGCGGTGATATTTTTACAGTCAAGATTTTTGAGCCAGGCGAGAAAGTGCAGGTTGTCGGGAGATCAAAAGGAAAAGGGTTTCAAGGCGTTGTAAAGCGCCATCATTTTCGCGGCGGACCAGCAAGCCACGGCCACAAAGACAACTTGCGTATGCCAGGAAGTATTGGAGCGACTGCTCCACAGCGCGTATTTAAAGGGAAACGTATGGCAGGCCACATGGGTGACGAGCGTGTTACAGTAAAAAATCTTGAAATTGTTGATATAAAACCAGAAGACAACGAGTTGCTTATCAAGGGTGCTGTCCCTGGCGCTCGAGGCGGACTGCTGTTGATTTCTACCGATGCGGGGAGTATGGAAATTGTGAGCAAGGAAGAAGAATCGGCGGTGGAGGAACAGAAGGAAGCTGCTCAAGAGACGAAGGTTGATGAAGAAAAGAAAGAGGAAATTGTCCCTGCAGCGAGCCCCGTAGCGAATGGGGACACGACTCCATTGCGGGGCGGGATCCCGCTTACTGCGGGAGAAATTTGAAACTGTGTAAGATCGGAATGATAATTTTAACAGCTAATTACTGGTTTTGTCATAGATATGGTCAAAGTTGATGTATACAATGTAAATGGAGAGAAAAGCGGCAATCTGGAGTTGAAAGATGATGTTTTTGGCATCAAACCAAAAGAGTCTGTCGTGCATCAGGTGTATATCGCTCTTATGTCAAATTTGCGCCAGCCATGGGCGCATGTGAAAGATCGAAGTGAAGTAAGAGGAGGCGGCCGTAAACCTTGGAAGCAAAAAGGAACAGGACGAGCAAGGCACGGCTCAATCCGTTCGCCATTGTGGGTTGGCGGAGGCGTGACTTTTGGGCCAAATGCAAACCGAAATTTTAAGAAAAAAATTAATAAAAAAATGAATAGGTTAGCAGTTAGAATGTGTCTGTCTGATAAGGCCAAAGAGAATCAATTTGTCGTGTTGGAAAATCTGCCGGCTGATGGGAAGACAAAAAACGCAGTCGCGCTTCGGAGAAAGCTTCCTGGCGCCGGCAAGACCACATTATTGCTGACTGAAGAAAAAAATGAAATAATCTTGCGAGCGATTAATAACGCAGATAAAATTGATGCAAGCAGAGCGCAAGATGTGAACGTGGCGGATCTTTTGCGCCATCAATATGTTATCGCAACGAAAAAAGGCGTTGATATTTTAGAAAAAAGATTATCATAAAAATATGGTGCTTTTAGATAAGTGGTTCAAAAAGAAAAAAAAAGACCAGTTGGAAGCGGTTGAGAATCAAGAGCCGGATTTCCGCGCGGAAAAAAATATCGGCCAGAAAAGAACAGCTGATGCAGAAAAGAATGCGGCCAAAAAAGAAAAGGCGAAAAAAAAACCTGATTTAGAGACACCGCCGGCAAAAAAGACTGTCAAGCTCGGGCGCGCGTATAATATATTAGTTCGTCCAATTGTTAGCGAAAAAGCGGCGATGGTTGAGAAAGATGGTGTAATTAGTTTTGTTGTTTCTAAAGGATCAAATAAAATTGAGATTAAAAAAGCAATCAAAGAGTTGTATGGCATTTTGCCGGTAAAAGTGCGTATCATGAATATAGAAGGAAGAAAAGTAAGATTTGGCAGGCAAACAGGCAAGCGCGGTGATTGGAAAAAAGCGATTGTTACGCTCCCAAAGGGGCAGATGGTTAATATTCATGAGGGTGTCTAACAACCGGTTCGCGCGGATGGGTGAAAGATAGAAAATTTGTTGAGTAAAATTATGGCAATTAAATATTACAAACCGACCACTTCATCAAGACGAAAAGGAAGCGTTCAGGATTTTTCTGATATTACAAAGACAAAATCAGAAAAATCACTTATCAGGGGAATAAGCCGCAGAAAGGGCAGAAACAATACCGGCCGGATTACTGTTCGCCATAGAGGCGGAGGAGTAAAAAGATTATACAGAATGGTTGATTTCAAACGCGCGAGATTTGATATTCCAGCAGAAGTGATTGCGATAGAATATGATCCAAATCGTAACGCGCGAATCGCTTTGATTCAATACGAGGACGGGGTAAAGTCATATATTCTTGGCGGAGCGGGATTTAAAGTTGGCGATAAAATAATATCGACAAAAAGAAAAGTAGACGCGCAGAAAGGCGTGCGGATGCCGCTTGAAAATATTCCGGTTGGTTTATTTGTGTATAATGTTGAACTTGAGCCGGACAAAGGCGGACAGATTGTAAGGTCTGCTGGGACAGGAGCGCAATTGCAGACCGTAGAAGGAAAGTTTGCCCAACTGAAGTTGCCTTCTGGAGAAGTGCGCCTAGTAAAAAAAGAATGTATGGCAACGATTGGAATGGTTGGCAATCCTGATATTAAGTTGGTCAGGCTTGGCAAGGCCGGACGGATGCGCCATCGCGGTTGGAGACCTACTGTTAAAGGAAAGAATATGAATCCGGTTGATCACCCGCACGGCGGCGGAGAAGGACATTCTCCTATCGGCATGAGGAAAGGGCCAAAGACGCCATGGGGCAAGAAAGCCATGGGTCTAAAGACGCGCAAAAGAGGGAAAAAGAGCAATAGGATGATTGTTAGTAAGCGTAAAAAATAAATTATTAGTTCAGAGCCAATAGTTCATAGCCAATAATGGGGTTCAAAACTATTGGCTACTGGCTCTGAACTATGAACTAGTAAATATGTCAAGAAGTCTTAAAAAAGGTCCATACGTTGATTTAAATTTGATAAAAAAGATTGCTGCGGCAAAAGCGACAAAAGATAGAAAACCGATCAAGACTTGGTCTCGAGCCAGCACAATTACACCAGAGATGGTGGGGATGACGTTTGCCGTACACAATGGCCGTTCTTTTATTGATGTTTTTGCCGATGAAAATATGGTTGGGCACAAACTTGGCGAGTTTTCACCAACCAGAAAATTTACAGTTCATGGAGGCAGGATAGCGAAGGAACAGACCGCTGCCGGCGCTGCGAGCACCGCCAGCGCTGTTAATACTGCCAATACTGCTAGTAAAGTAAAATAATACGCAGTCATAAAATATTTATTATAATGAATTGATATTGAGTTAATTAAATTGAAATTGGAAATTAGAAACTGGAAATTAGAAACTGGAAATTAGAAACTGGAAATTAGAAACTGGAAATTGGAAATTGGAAATTAGAAACTGGAAATTGGAAATTGGAAATATGACAAAAGTTGAAACAAGAGCAAAACTTAGATATTTGAGAATGAGTCCAAGAAAGGTGCGTCTATTGATTGGTTTGGTTCGTGGCATGAAGGTGAAGGAAGCGATTGCGCAATTAGAACTTTCCACAAAACATGCCTCTTTGCCGGTAATTAAACTTCTGAAGTCCGCAATTGCAAATGCGACGCATAATGACAATGTGAAGGAAAATTCTTTGATTGTTAAACAAGCTTTTGTTGACGGCGGACCGATTTTATATCGATGGATGCCCCGCGCCTTTGGCCGAGCGGCAAAGATAAAAAAAAGAACAAGTCATATCACGATTATTTTAGAGGGAGATGCCGATGAAAAAACAAAAAGAAAAGCGGCGGGCAAGGTAGAAGATAAGGTAGAAGATAAAGATTAAATATTATTATGGGCCACAAAGTACATCCAACAATTCACAGAATGCTGATAGTGTATTCTTGGGATTCGAAATGGTTCGGAAAGAAGAATTACGCGCAGTACGCGGAGCAAGACATCAAAATACGCGGATATTTGGGAGATAAGTTCAAGGAAGCGCATATTGACGCAATTAGTGTTGAACGCGGTCCGAAGAATATGACAGTCACTATTATCGCCGCAAAGCCGGGATTTATTATTGGCCGAGGCGGCAAGGGCCTGGATGAAGTAAGAAAACATATTGAACGAAAATTTTTGAAGATGGGTTTGAAAGTTAAGATAAATGTGCAGGAGCTGCGCTCGCCGGCTTTGTCTGCGTCGGTAGCGGCGCAGACGATGGAGTCTGATATAAAGAGACGTATCCCATTCCGGCGCGTAATGAAGCAAGGCATTGATCGAGTGATGAAAGCCGGCGCTCAAGGAGTAAAAGTAAGGATGTCAGGAAGATTAAACGGAGTAGAAATTGCTCGTACCGAGACCCTTTCTTTTGGCAAAGTTCCTCTAATCACTCTTCGAAGCGATATTGATTATGCGCTTGTAGAGGCTGATACCACTTATGGGAAGATTGGCATAAAAGTCTGGATTTATAAGGGAGAAGTATTTACCAGGAAGGATCGATTTGGTAAAAATGAAGAGAGCGATGAGAAAAGAGATAAAAAAGAAAAAAAAGGAAAGCAACAACTTGTAGCTAGTAATTGAGATATGTTAATACCTAAGAAAGCAAAACACAGAAAATGGCACCGGCCGCGCCGCGGAGGAAAGGGTCTGGCTACGAGGACAAATTTTATAGCTTTTGGAAGTTATGGTTTGTCTTCGCTGGGGTATTCTTGGGTTACTTCCAGACAGATTGAAGCGGCAAGGCGAGTAATGACAAGATATGTCAGACGTGGCGGGAAAATATGGATAAGGATTTTTCCAGATCGTCCAGTGACGAAGAAAGGATCGGAAGTGCCGATGGGAGGGGGAAAAGGCACGCCGGATCATTATGTGTGCACAGTCAAGCCGGGAACGGTGATGTTTGAGATGGAAGGCGTGTCAAAAGAAAAAGCGCAAGAGGCGCTGGTATTAGCCGGCCACAAAATGCCAGTTAAATCAAGATTTGTCGCCAAGAAATGAAGTTGATAAATCCGTCTCCGCCCGTCCGCCAGCTGGCGGACGGGCTGCGCCGGACAAGTTTTCCCGTCCCGATTTTGTGTCGGGACGGAACAAGAGTCCAGAGTTTGCTCCAGGGTTCATACCATTGATTAAATCCAAGTGTCTTCCTGCGGGGTATTTTGGAAGGGGTTGGAGATAAATTTGTTAATATGGAAACTATTGATTATAGACGAAAAAATGATAAAGAGTTGAATGAGTTGTTTTTAGAGAAGCAAAATGAGCTTCGCGAGCTGAGGTTTAAAGCAAGCGAGGGACAGCTAAAAAATGTTAAATTAATTTCTAAAGTCAGGAAGACGATCGCGAGCATTTTGACGATCTTGAATCAAAGAAAATTTTCAAAGTAATTAACCAAAACAATGGCGCAGTTTCTCAATAGATGCCAAATTTAAAATAATATGGATAAAGACACGAAGCAATCGCAACAGAAAACCGGACAGACAAAAGTACGCCGTCGATTTGAGGGGGAAGTGGTTAATAAAAATGAAAATAAGACTGCGCATGTTTTGGTTATCACCGCCAAGATGCATAAAAAGTACCACAAGCAATACATTAGTTCCAAGAAATATGCAATACATGATGAGAAAAACGAGACAAAGGTTGGAGATCGGGTGATATTTCAAGAGTGTCGGCCGTTGAGCAAGACCAAACGATGGAGATTATTGGAAGTTGTTAAAAAGTCGTAAATTGCGCCATTCTGCACTCAAGGCAGGTCAGCCTTAGGCGGAGTAATTTGGATGTATATATGATTCAACACCGGACAATGTTAAAAGTAGCAGATAATAGCGGCGCAAAAAAGCTAATGTGTATTCGTGTGCTTGGCGGATACAAGAAACGATATGCTCAGCTTGGCGACATTATCACGTGTACAGTAAAAGAGGCAGACCCGCGCGGCGCAGTCAAAAAGAGCGATATAGTTCACGCGGTAATTGTCAGACAAAAGAAAGAGCGGCGCAGAAAAGACGGCACCTATATTAGATTTGATGAAAATGCGGCGGTAATTATTGATAAAAAAGACAAAGAACCAAAAGGGACGCGCATTTTTGGTCCGGTTGCCCGAGAATTACGCATCAAAGGATTCCAGAAGATTATTTCGTTAGCGTCGGAAGTAGTGTAATTGGAAATTAGAAATTAGAAATTAGAAATTGGAAATTGGAAATTGGTTTTTTAGCTGAATCTTAATAGAATAATAATGTATGGATAAAATTCAAAATTGAAATTAAATAGAGCAAGGGAGTATATCAGCTGATTCGAATCAACAAATTATGAAAATTAAAACTGGAGACAAAATAAAAGTATTATCAGGAAAAGAACGCGGGAAAACCGGCAAGGTCATTCAGGTATTAACAAATAAAAATACAAATAGAAGATATGCGGTTGTAGAGGGTATTAATATATTAAAAAAGCATCTGCGTCCGCGCCAGCGCGGCCAGAAAGGGCAGACAATAGAGTTGTCTGCTCCGATTGATATCAGCAATGTAATGCTGATTGATCCAAAATCAGGGAAGCCAACCCGTGTCGGTTTTGTCATTGAAGGTGAAGATAAAAAGAGAGTCGCAAAACGGAGCGGAGAATTTATTGATTAGGATTAAGCCGGCAGTTCAAAGCCAATAATTTGTAGCCAATAAAATTTTGCAAAATAACTAATAGCTATTGGCTGAGAACCATGAACTAGATTAATATGCAATCGAGATTGTACAAACAATACAAAGAACAAATAGCTCCCGCGCTTAAGGATCAGCTTGGGTATAAAAATATTATGCAAGTCCCAAGAATTCAGAAGGTAACGGTGAATGTCGGGTATGGCCGGCACGCGAAAGAGAGCGCTTTTATTGAAAATGTAGAGAAAACATTAGCATCAATCACCGGACAGAAGCCGATCCATAATAAGGCAAAAAAGGCTATTTCGAACTTTAAGATCCGGCAAGGCATGGATGTCGGCGCATCAGTTACACTTCGTGGGAAAATGATGTATTATTTTGTTGATAAGTTAATTAGCGTTACATTGCCTCGAGTCCGGGATTTTCGTGGAATCAGTCCAAAGAGTTTTGATAAAAAAGGTAATTATACCCTTGGTTTGAAAGAGAATATCGCGTTTCCTGAAATTTCAAGCGAAGCGGTCGATAAGATTCATGGTTTAGAAATCGTTATCACCACTACTGCCAAGAATAAAGAAGAAGGACTGGCGCTGCTAAAGGCGCTGGGATTTCCGTTTAGTGAAAGATGATGTAAATTTACATAATTTGTATGGCGAAAAAGTCACAAATTGCAAAATCAAATAGAAAACCAAAGTTTAGCACAAGAATAGTCAGACGTTGTTGGAAATGCGGCAGAAAGCGCGGCTATATGAGAAAGTTTAATATGTGTCGTATTTGTTTTCGCGAGCTGGCAAACCAAGGCAAATTGCCAGGTGTCAGAAAGTCCAGCTGGTAAAATCGCCTAAGCACTTTAGCACTGAAGCACTTTAGCACGATTTATTCCCAAGTAAATTGGAAAAGTGCCTCAGCGTTAAAGTGCTCAAGTGCTAAAGTGCTAAAGTGTTAAAGTGCTCAAGTGCTAAAGTGTTAAAGTGCTCAAGTGCTAAAGTGTTAAAGTGCTCAAGTGCTAAAGTGTTAAAGTGCTAAAGTGTTAAAGTGATTAAGTGTAAAATATTATGATGACTGATCCAATTGCCGACATGTTAACTCGAATAAGAAACGCACAGCTGGCGCGCAAGGGCGCTGTGGAGCTTCCTTTTTCTAAAATAAAGAAGGCGGTTGCTGATATTTTGAATCATGAAGGATATGTTGATGAGGTTAAAAAAGTCGAAGGGACGCATTCCAAATTGGTGTTGAAATTGAAATATAATGGAAAAATTCCCGCGATCCAGTCAATAAAGCGTGAAAGCACGCCTGGACATAGGATTTATAAAAAAGCCTGCGACATGCCGCGCGTATTAAATGATTATGGCATTGCAATCGTGTCCACCCCCAGAGGTTTGATGACCAATAAACAGGCAAGGAAAGAAAGGGTGGGAGGAGAGGTTATTTGTTCAGTATATTAATATAATCCGAATACAACGAATTCCATCCGAATCTGCGAATATCCTAATAATAACAAATGAAATAAAAAATTATTAAGATATTCGCGGTATTCGGAAATTTGCAGATTAGGATAATAATATTAGGATTATAATATTTGTATGTCAAGAATTGGAAAACAAACAATTCACATCCCTCAAGGCGTAACTGTTGAAGTAAAAGATGGTTTTGTCGCGGTAAAGGGGCCAAAAGGCGAATTGAAGCGAGTACTCAATCCATTGGTTGCGGTTAATGTCAATGATGGCAGTACCGTTACTTGTGATGTAGTAAACAAAGAGGAGAAGAAAGAGCGCGCGTTGTGGGGCACGTTTGCTTCCCACATAAAGAATATGATCACTGGCGTTTCAGAGGGATTCAAAAAACAATTGGAAATCAATGGGGTTGGATACAAGATTTCATTACAGGGGAAAGATTTGAAAATAGAAGTTGGTTTTTCCCATCCAATAATATTTGAAATGCCGAAAGGGATGAGCGTGGCGGTAGAAAAAAATATCATTACACTTGAAAGCGCTGATAAGGAACTTTTGGGCCAGGTCGCCGCAGAGGTTAGATCAGTTCGCAAGCCAGAGCCGTATAAAGGCAAAGGCATCAAGTATCTTGATGAAGTAGTCCGGAGAAAGGCCGGCAAGGTGGCTGGCAAGACGGCCGGGGCTTAATCATATTTTGTTTTTTTGATTTATATCATTTATAAAAAGAAGTATGAATAAAAAACGCATCACAAAGCGCGAAAGAAGAGAGCGCCGGCGATTGAGAGTGCGAGCAAAGATTTCTGGTACAGCAGAAAAGCCCAGATTGAATATACACCGCAGCTTGAACGGCATGTATATTCAGCTTATTGATGATCAAGAAGGGAAGACGCTCGCGGCTTTGAACAGCAAAACCGCCGAGGTTCAGGGTGATGCCGGAGAACGAAAAGGAAAGGTGGCGCAGGCATATTTGCTAGGCAAGCTTTTGGCGGAAAAAGCAAAGATTTTGAAAATAGAGACTGTTGTCTTTGACAGAGCTGGTTATAAATACCACGGCAAAATCAAGGCATTGGCCGAAGGAGCAAGAGAGAATGGTTTGTTATTCTAATTAAAGTATTTTTTGTTGTTAAAATTAATAATTAAAAGTATGGCACAAGGAAAAGGAAAGTCCAGAGATGGAAAAAGATTTAAAAAAGAAAAACCTGAATTTGACCAGCACATTGTTGATTTGGCGCGTGTTACCCGTGTTACCAAAGGAGGCAAGCAGTTAAGTTTTCGCGCCTGTGTGGTTATTGGCGACCGCAAGGGCAGAGTAGGTTATGGTTTGGACAAAGGAAAGGACGTACAGATTGCTGTTGAAAAAGCCGTGAATCAAGCAAAGAAGGCGATGATTTATGTTCCAATTGAAAAAAAGACAATTCCGCACCGTGTAGAAGCCAAGTTCAAAGCTGGCCGAGTAATGATAAAGCCGGCGCCGCAAGGTTCTGGCATTATTGCCGGCAGCTCAATTCGGACAGTGCTTGAGTTGGCAGGGGTGCCAAACGCATCGGCAAAGATGATGGGCAGATCTAACAATAAAGTCGTAAATGTAAAGGCGACTTTTAAGGCCTTGCAGTCGTTTTTGCAAAAAGCAAAAATTGTTGATAAGAGATTTGAACAAAGGAAAGACGAAAAAAAGAAAGATAAATTGAATGCGGGTAATGAGGATATTACAGATATTACAAAAGATATAAAGGATATAAAGCTGGAAAATCAAGAGAACAGAGAACAAAAAAAAGAAATAGACTTTAACCCAACATAAAGATATGACATCTTTAGCGCCAAATACAATTAAGCCAGCACGAGGATCACAAAAGAAGTCAAAGCGTGTGGGTCGCGGTAATGCCTCTGGAAAGGGTACTTATGCGGCGCGCGGGCTGAAAGGACAAAAAGCAAGATCCGGCGGAAAAGGCGGTTTGAAGCGGCTAGGGTTCAAACAATCATTGCAAAAGGTTCCCAAACTCCGCGGTTTTAATAGTTTATATCCGAAAAAAGGAGTAGTTACTCTTGCCACACTTGAACGTGTTTGTTCTGAAGAGGAGAAAGTAACTCCGGTGTTACTTGCCAAAAAAGGTGTAGTGCGCTCGTCGCTAAATGGTGTCAAAATTGTTGCTTCAGGCGAGCTTAAGAAGAAATTGGAAATCAGGCATTGTATTGCCAGCAAAAAGGCGATAGAATTGATAGAGAAAGCGGGAGGAACGATTACTTTTTAACAAAATACAATATACTACAATATACATGGAATGATAGACAATGACATTTCGTAATTCAAAACAATTAGTAAATTTGATTTTGTATTTTTCTCAATGTATATTGTGTGTTGATCCATGTATCTTGTATTTTATAACTGTATGTGGGAAAAAATTCAACGTATTTGGAAAATTAAAAGTCTTCGCAATAGCATCCTTTTTGTTTTGGGGATGCTTGTTATTTTTAGAGCGGTTGCTCATATCCCAATTCCGGGCGTAGATGTGGCGGCTTTGCGAAGCTTTTTGGCAGGCAATCAAATTTTGGGGCTATTGAATATTTTTTCTGGGGGTACTATTGAGAATTTTTCTATTGCTATGCTTGGTGTTGCTCCGTATATTACCTCTTCCATTATCTTCCAATTGTTGGCGATGGTAGTTCCGCAACTGGAGGAGATGCAGAAGGAAGGCGAGGCAGGACGGCGCAGAATTAACAATTATACGCGGATTGCCGCGGTGCCGCTTGCGCTGCTGCAGGCCTTTGGTCTGATCAAGCTTTTGGGACAGACACAAACCAATATTATCCCGGATTTTAGCGCATATCGGTTGGCGGCGATTATGATTACCGTCACAGCCGGAACCATTTTTTTAATGTGGATCGGCGAACTTATTACAGAAAGAAATATTGGGAATGGCATCTCGTTGTTGATTTTTGCCGGTATTATAGCCGCCCTTCCCGGGGCCTTGCAGAATTTACTTGTAAACTACAATCCATCCGATTTGTATACATACATTATGTTTTTGGTAATTGCGATTGTAACGGTCGTCGGAGTGGTAATTATTAGTGAAGGACAACGTAATATACCTGTTAGTTATGCCAGAATGGCGCATGGCGCTCACGGCGGTTATGGAGGCGCCCAGTCGCATCTGCCGCTTAGAGTAAACACTGCCGGCGTTATCCCAATCATTTTTGCTATTTCAGTTATTTTATTCCCTCCAACGGTCGCGCAGTTTTTTGTAAATAGCGGCGGAAGGTTGGCGAACATTGCCAGGCAGATTATCTATATTTTTCAGAATCAGTGGTTTTATGGAATATTTTATTTTCTTCTTGTTTTTTGTTTTACCTATTTTTATACTGCAGTTATTTTTCATCCCAATAAAGTTGCGGAAAATTTGCAGAGGCAAGGAGGTTTTATTCCCGGTATTCGGCCGGGGAAGCAGACAGAGGAGTATATTGGCAAGACCATGAATAGAATTGTCTTAATTGGCGCTTTATTCCTGGGTATGATTGCGATACTGCCGCTTATCTTGCAGGGCTTTACCGGAACAAATAGTTTGGCTATTGGCGGCACCAGTTTGCTTATCGTTGTTGCGGTGGCAATTGATATTTTCAAGCAGATTGAAGCGCAGCTGACAATGCATGAGTACGATCGAGTTTAATCACGAGGCACGAGGCACGTAACACGAAACACAAGATACGAATTATCATCCGCCTGTTGGCGGGTTTTTGATATTTGACGAAGCATCAATCAAGTGTTATACTAATTTGGCTAATCTAAGCTAATTTTTAACTTAAAACATATGGGATTTTTATTTGGTTCACCCGGGGACAAATATTCAAAAGAGGAAAAACAATTGTCGGAGTTTGACATCAAGAGAATGGTTTCGCAGACGGATGTCCGAACTCTTGCAGCAGGCGAGGTGGAATTGGTGGAACGGACAATTATTGACAAGCGGCGCGGCGATGGTAAGATTTCTCTGCGGCAGATTTACGAGGCATTGGCTGGCTTAAAAAACAATAATAAAATCAGCCAGTACGATCGGGATGGACTGATGAGGGTTTTTGTTGAGTATTTCTCAAAATAGATTTCATGTAATTTGGGATAATTTGGTTAAATTTTGGTCTATGAAGAAAGTGATAATTCTCATGGGCGCACCCGGCAGCGGCAAGGGCACCCAAGCAAAGAAAATTGTCGAGAAGCATGATTACGGCCACATCTCCACCGGCGATTTGTTGCGCGCGTTGGACGCCAACCCGAACGCCGAGCCGGAAGATAAAAAAATGCTTGCCAACATGAAAGCGGGTAAATTGGTCGCCGACAAGTTGATTTATAAGTTGGCATTTCAAGAAATTGAAAAATATTTAAACCAAGGCAATGGCGTGGTTTTGGACGGCGCGATTAGAAATTTGGATCAAGCGAAAAAATATCAAGAATTTTTTACAGAAAAGAATTTAGCTAAGGATGTTTTGGTATTAGAAATCGCCTTGTCTGATGAAGAATCATTCAATCGATTAACCCAACGTCGGATGTGCGTGGCGTGTGGAGAGATAATTCCTTGGATTCCGGCTACTTACAGTTTAACCGTCTGCCCCAAGTGCGGCGGGGAAATCAAACCGCGCCCGGATGATAGCGAAGAAGTGATTAAAAAACGGATCATTGATCAGGGTAATGAAGCGATTAGGGGAATTTTGGATTATTATAACAAGCGGGGTGTATTGAAGCGAGTGGATGGGGGCAAAACAATGGAGGAAGTGGAAAAGGAGATTGGGCGGTTGTTGGTAAATAGTAATTGCTTGCCCGCCGGATTGGAGGGGTAAATTGTAATGAACGTATGGCGTATCTAAAAACACCCGAGGAGGTTAAGATAATACAAGCAGGCGGCGAGATTCTTGGCCGGATTTTAGCAAAGTTAGCGAAAATGATTAAACCGGGCGTTAATGCCAAAGAAATTGACGACGAAGCAGAGAGGTTGATAAAAAAAGCGGGCGGTCTGCCTTCATTTAAAGGTTATCAAGGAAAAAAAAACGATCCGCCGTTTCCGACCGCGGTTTGTTTTTGTATTAACGAGGATTTGGTTCACGGGATTGCCAATAAAGAGAAAGTTGTTAAAAAAGGCGATATTGTGAGTATTGATATTGGAATGGAATACCCGGTGGGACGGGGAAAGGGGAATGGGGGACGGGGGTTGTTTACGGATACTTCAATTACCGTGGCAGCGGGGAAGGTGACGAAGGCAACGAAGAAATTACTGGAAGTGACTAAGCAGGCATTGGAGATTGGGATTGAAAAATGTGTAGTAGGTAATACTATAGCGGATATCGGTAAAGCGATTCAAAACTATGTTGAGCAGTTTGGGTTTGGGGTGGTGCGGGATCTGGTGGGGCATGGAGTTGGGCACGCGGTGCACGAGGAGCCGAGAGTGCCGAATTATTATGATAAGAATTTAGAAAATTGGAAATTAGAGCCGGGCGTGGTAATCGCGATAGAGCCGATGGTGACGATGGGGGATTATAAAATCGGCGTGGCGGATGATGGTTGGAGCATATCAACATTGGATAAAAGTTTATGCGCGCATTTTGAGCATACGGTTATTATTACGGAGGGCAAACCGCGCGTAGTCACTCGGCGGCCTAACGAAAGATGATGTTAGAGTGTTTGGGCAAGGGTTAGGATGCCGGATTTTTTCAGGCTTTTTTACTCTTACCCTAACCCATTAAATTATGAATATACTCGGCATTGATTACGGCAGAAAAAATATTGGATTGGCTTGGGTGGAGACTGGCCTTGGGGTTGTTTTGCCATTTGGCCAATTTTTGATTTCAGATTTCAGAATTTCCCGCAGCGAGCGGGATCCCGTTTTGGCGGGACAGATTTCAGATTTGATTGCCAAAGAAAAGATAGATAAAATTGTCGTGGGGTTGCCGATTGGTTTGGATGGAAAAGAGAATGAGAACACAAAAATTGTTCAAGCGTTCGTGAAAGAATTAAAAAAACGAATTGACTTACCAATTGAATTCGTTGACGAGAGGTTTACTTCGAGGCAGGCGGATGCGATGGGAGGAACGGTGAGTAGAGATGAGAAAGCGGCGATGGTGATTCTGCAATCATATTTGGAGCAGAGTAAGCAGAGTAAGCAATAAGCAAAG
Organism: Patescibacteria group bacterium; assembly: GCA_041658785.1. GTDB lineage: Bacteria > Patescibacteriota > Patescibacteriia > Magasanikbacterales > UBA922 > JAHJGG01. The sequence continues at coordinate 52,166 of JBAZZL010000002.1, read as the reverse complement.
TAAGCACGGATACTTACTGCTTACTCTGCTTATTGCTTATTATGCTTATATGCTTTCAATTATATTATCCCGGCGAGATTTCCGCGAGTCAGACCAGATCATTTCCCTTTTCACGAAAGATCAAGGCAAGCTTGAACTGCTCGCGCGCGGAGTGAAAAAAATAACCAGCAAAAATTCGGCTCATCTTGAGCCGTTTTCTTTGGTTGATATCGTGGTGGAAAAAGGCAAGGAAATAGATCATCTGACCAAAGTACAGCCGGTAGAGTTTTTTTCAAGCGTTAGAAAAAATGCTGAGAAAAGTTTAGCTGCCAGTTATCTGGTTTCTGTGGTTGATAAATTAACGCATACAGGAGAAAGGGAGGAGAGGATTTTTGATTTGTTGAAAAGTTGGTTGGAATTTATTGCTTCAGTTGAGACGCATTGCAATGCGTTAGTTGAGACGCATTGCAATGCGTTAGTTGAGGCGCATTGCAATGCGCCTGTACTGGTGGATGGTTTTATCATTAAATTACTAAATTATTTAGGTTTTGCGCCGGAGCTAAAGATCTGTGTGGTGTGCGGGATTGAAGAAATAGCGGATTTGTATCCGGCTGGGGGAGGGGTTATTTGTAAAGTTTGCCGGGAGAAAAAAGAAAAATTGGGGGAACGGATTTTGAATTGTAACGCGGAGCAGGCGAAGAATTTACGATTGCTTTTGGAGGGGGATTGGCAGTTAATTAATAATTTGAAATTTAAGGGGGATGAGGCGGATTCATTGCATAATTTAGTGCAAGAGTACACGGTTTTTCACAGTGAGAGAAAAATTTTTGACTGGCAGAAATTTGACAAGAGGCTTAATTCATGATAGATTGTTTTTATATGCAATACTTGCTCCACAATAATAATAACAATAATAAACAGCTAATCAGCGGGTAGTTTTGCATTTTATCCAAAACTAACAAACCCGCTGAAAAGGCGGGTTTTGCATATTATTCCCCTGTAGTTCAAAGGTAGAATCCCGATAAGCGCTCCGAGATAGTTCAGTGGTAGAACGCCGCGCTGTTAACGCGGATGTCGCAGGTTCGAACCCTGCTCTCGGAGCTTTTATCGGGACTGTTAACGTAGATGTTGTAGGTTCGAGTCCTACAGAGGGAGCCAAATTGGATGTTGCGAGTTTTCCTCCCCCGCCACGGCGGGGTCGGCAGGCAGATTGTATAGTATTTGCCAAGATTTTTTCGGTTCAATCGCCACCTTTTGCGAAAGCAAAACGCGGTTCGAGTCTTAGTAGCAATTTGCTTATTATCCAAAGGATCTTGCGCTTATTTGCATTTTAGCATATAATTTAACTGGAACAAACCTTTAAGGCTTATTCCAGTCTATATATGGATAAAAAACCCACCAAAGGTGAATATTTAGAGGTCTTATTGCGATCTCCTCGGGCCGTCTTTTCGACAAAAGACGTGGCTTTGTTGTGGGGAGAAGAAAAAGAGCAGACCGTAGCCAGCCGATTAATTAAATATGTTAACGCTGGAAAATTAATCAGGGTCCGGCGCGGCATATATGCCAAAGATAAAAATTATGATCGTTTTGAATTGGTGACGCGCATTTATACTCCCTCATACATCAGCTTTGAAACGGTATTGACCCGTGCCGGAATTAATTTTCAGTACTACGATTCTATTTTTGTCGCATCGTATGTGACCCGAGAGATTGAAATTCCCGAACAAAAAATTTCCTTAATCCGCATGAAGGATTACGTATTGAGTAACACTATTGGCATCGAACATCAAAATGGCATAGCCGTTGCTACAAAAGAGAGAGCGTTTTTGGACAGGATATATATAAGCAAAGACTATCATTTTGATAATTTAAACGGCTTGAATTGGGACAAGGTGTTTCAAATTTTGCCGATCTACAATAACAAAAAAATGGAAAAGAGGGTTAATGATTATTTTAAAAACTATAAAAATTCAAACGTATGACCGTTGATTACTCCAAGCATAAAAACATATTATTGCAAATCCTAAAGGATATTTATTCCAATACTTCCATCTCTCCATATTTAGGATTCAAAGGCGGAACGGCCGCTCACTTGTTCTATGGATTGAATAGAGATTCGTTTGATTTGGATTTTGATTTATTGGATGAAAGCAAAGAGCAAATGGTCTTTGAGAAAATCCAAAAAATTGCGGAGAGCTATGGCAAGGTCATAGATTCAAAAATCAAAAAATTCAATTTGCTAATTGTCATCTCGTATGACACTAAATCACAAAACATCAAAATAGAAGTTAACAGACGGGATTTCGGATCAAAGTTTGAAGTAAAGACCCTATTGGGTATTTCTATGTTGGTTATGATTCCCGAGGATATGTTTGCCCATAAGTTAATGGCGATGTTAGAGCGTATCGGAAAGACTAGCCGCGATATTTATGATGTCTGGTACTTTTTGAAAAATAATTGGCCGATTAACAAGGAAATAGTTAAAAGGCGATCCGGTGTTTCTTTCAAAGAAGCGTTGCAAAAATGCGTTGATCAGATTGAAAAAATGGCGGATCGCAATTTATTGGTCGGTTTAGGGGAGTCATTATCCGAACCACAGAAAGATTGGGCGCGTGCGAAATTAAAATCAGAAACCATTTTTTTGTTCAAAGCCAGAGCAGAAAGTGAAAAATAAAATAGATGTTAAAGGAAATCGCCAAATAAATAAGTATGAAAATAAAGGACTTACCCAAAATTGATCGGCCGCGGGAGAAGCTGGAAAAATACGGTCCCGAGCGGCTTTCGGATTCCGAACTTTTGGCGATTCTTTTACGCACCGGAAGCGAAGGCATAAATGTCGTGGAATTATCCAGTAAGATTTTAAGGAAATTCAGTGGCGTTGGTTTGGCCAAGGCCTCGGTTAAAGAATTAAAAAATACATTCGGTCTTGGTAGCGCGAAAGCGTGCGAAATCGTCGCCTGCTACGAACTTGGTCGCCGTCATTTGCAAAACAAACAATCAGTTTTGATTCTATCGCCAAAGGATGTTTGGGACGAACTCAAGGATATCCGTGATCATAAAAAAGAGCATTTCGTAATTTTCTTTTTGGATTCCAGAAATCAAGAAATCAAGCGTGAAATCGTTTCGGTCGGTTCGCTTAATGCCAATCTCGTTCATCCGCGCGAAGTATTTGAGCCGGCAGTCCGGCATTTGGCCGCGCAAGTGATTGTGGCGCACAATCATCCTTCCGGAGAGACGGAACCGTCGGAAGAAGATATTAAGATTACCAAACGTTTGATCGAAGCGGGGAAAATTTTGGGGATTGAGCTTGTGGATCATGTGATTGTGTCAAATGGTTCTTACGCCAGTTTAAAAAAGCTGGGGCATTGTTGATAATATCGGCTTGACAAAATTTGTAGCGTACATTATTATGTACATATAAATACTTAAAAACTTTTATGAATACCAGAAATACTTTACCGATATCCGAAGCGAGAAAAAGAATTTTTGACCTGGCCAAAGAAGTGCAAAAGCCGGGGGTTTATTATACCCTGACGGAAAAAGGCCGCCCCAAAGCGGTAATGATGTCGGCCGAAGAATTTGAATCGTGGGTAGAAACGCTGGAGGTGATGAAGGACTTTCCGGATTTGAAAAAGGATATTGAAGAAGCGGAGAGGGATTATAAAAAAGGCGATTACATCACTTTGGACGAATACCTGGCCAAAGAGGGTTTTCTCATCGCCGATAAAGGTAAAAAGAAGTATGGCGTACGCCGTGGTTCTCCCAAAAAAAGCGCAAAAAGATCTCGCCAGAATTGATTCCCGATACCGAATCCGCGTCGCTTTGGCGCTGAAATTATTGGGGCAAGATCCGTTTCAGGGTAAAAAGCTGACAGGCGAGCACGCCGGAGAATATTCCGTGCGGGTTTGGCCGTACCGAATTATTTATAAAATTTATAAACACGAGCTGTTGGTGATCGTGGTTAAAATTGGGCATCGGCAGGAGGTGTATTAATGAAACGACGACCCCGCAGCAAGCTGACGGGGAAAATTGGGATTATAAATAAAATATGACTGACACAATCTATAAACCACAACAAGATGGGGGCACGAGTAGTTTTAATGATTATTTAGAAATTGGTGAAAACAGAGGGTACTTTGTGTTTGATGGCAGTAAAATTAAATATTCGGCTTCTGGTAAAAAATATAATTTTACTGATCCCGAAGAAAAAGTCCGCGCCGAATATTATTTTGACCTGATTGAAAAATATCACTATCCGGCAAAACGGATTGAGCTTGAAATAGAGATGCCGGACCGGACGCCGGAACGCTACGCGGACATAGTTATTTATGAGGATGACGCAAAAAAGAGACCTTATATCGTCGTTGAGTGTAAAAAAGACGGCATTTCCGACGCGGAATTTGAGCAAGCCACCAAACAGGCAATCGCTAACGCTCGCGTGCTTCACGCCCCGCTTGCGATTTGCGTTGCGGGCAATACTCGCCGAGCAATGGAAACCGCCGAATGGAACGACAAAGAACCGGAAAAAGCGACCATTACCGATATTCCTATTTCTTACGGAAAGATTGAGGAGTTTCGTTACAAAAAAGGCGATCCGGACTGGGATTTGAAAGTGCTTGATAAATCAGAATTAAAACGCGCCCTTGAAAAATCCCATAATACGCTTTGGGCTGGTGGCAAAAGAAATCCAACCGTTGCTTTTGACGAACTTTGCAAAATCATTTTCGTAAAAATTCGCGACGAAAAGCGCGGACGAAAAACCGGCGAGTATTACGATTTTCAAATCAAGACGCACGAAAAAGCCGAAAGCGTTTATCGGCGCATAAACGAAATTTATCTTGAAGCGAAAGAAAAAGACCCCGAAGTGTTTAAGGAAAGTTTGAAAATCGAGCCAGAGGAGCTTTATACCGTCGTTGAACACTTGCAAAGCGTGTCGCTCAATAAAACCGATCTTGATACAAAAGGCGTTGCTTTTGAGCAGTTTATGGAGGATTTTTTCAAGGGCAAAAGCGGACAATACTTTACTCCGCGCGAAATTGTGAGCTTCGCCGTCAAGATGATGAATATAAAAAATGACGATCTTGTGCTTGACCCCGCTTGCGGTTCGGGCGGATTTCTTTTGCACGCTCTTGATGAAGTGAGAAAGCAAAAAGAGCTCGGCTTCGCTCGAAATTTTTACAACTTGGAGCGGCGATGTTTTGAGCGGCGGACGGCTTGACGCGAAATATTGGTTACCGGCAATCCGCGAGCTTCAAAAAGCGATTCAAAACGGGAAATATAAATCGCAAAAACTCGGCGATTTTATTACCGATATTCGCTACGGACTTTCTACGGCAAACGATTATGTTGATTTTGGAATACCGTTTTTGCGTATTCTCAATTTGAAAAATGACGGGATTGATGTGGGCGATGTTGTTTATTTGTCCGAAGAACAACGCAAAGAAGTAGGAAAAGCGATTGTTCACGAGGGCGACCTACTTATTTCAAGAAGCGGCTCGGTTGGTATTGTCGTTGTCGTTCCGAAAGAGGCGGAAGGATTTGCCTTCGGCTCTTTTATGATTAAGTTTTGTCTTAATACCAAAATCAACAAACAATATATTTCCGCGTGGCTAAACAGTGAAGCGAGCCGAAAATTGATTGAGCGCGAAAAAATCGGCGCAATTCAAGGAAATATAACAATTGAAACAATAAAGAATTTTGATATTCCCATTCCGCCTCTTTCGGTTCAAAACGAAGTCGTCAAGAAAATTCAAGAAGCATACGAACAAAAGAAAAAGAAACAAGCGGAAATTTTGAAAATTTTGTCCTCAATTGACGATTTTGTTTTGGGCGAGCTTGGTATAGATATGCCGCGGGGGGGGGCAGAGCGGGTATTTCAGATTTGGAGCGATGAAATTGAGGGTCGTATTGACGCTTTATTTTACAAACCATACCTGCGTAGTTTATTGGAGCAGATTAAAAATAAAAAACACTTTGCGCTTGGCCAAGCCATAGCCGATATGTCCGGTGGAGCAACGCCAAAAGTTACGGGTGATTATTATTCGGACGAGGGCGGCGTGCCATTCTTGCGAGTACAGAATATTACGGAAATGGGAATAAAACTTGACGATGTAAAATTTATCAAACCAGAAATTCACGAAACAATGCTTAAGCGTTCGCAGTTGAAAAAAGACGATTTAATTTTTACTATCACGGGAAGAATTGGAAGCGTTGCAGTTGTGCCAGATAATTTTGAGGGAAATATCAATCAGCACTCTGTCCGTTTTCACTTGCAAAACGAAGTGGGGAAAACAAAGATATTGCCCGAATATGTAGCGTCTTTTTTCAATACAAAAATTGGTCGTGAATTATCTTTCCGCTCCACAACGGGTGGCACGCGCCCAGCGTTGGATTATGACGCATTGAAAAAATTAGTCGTGCCATTGCCCAGCGTTGAAAAACAAGAAAAAATTATCGCTGGCGTAAATACAATTTATAAAAAAGTAAAACGCTTGCGGCAAGAAGCGGAAAGCACTGTCGCCGGAGCGCAAAAAGAAATAGAACAAATGATTTTAGGGTAATTTTATGATAAATAAACATCTTGATAAAATTGAATTTAATGATTTAGAGCAGTTGCGAAGCAACGCTGTTTTAGAAGGCAAAACAATTGAATATAAAAAATTATTACCGAGTAATTCCGACGCAGACAGAAAAGAATTTTTGGCTGATATTTCATCTTTTGCTAATGCTTCCGGCGGGGATTTGATTTTCGGCATTTCGGAAGAAAACGGAAGTCCGAAAAGTATTGATGGCGTGGAAATAGAAAATGTTGATGAGGAAATCAGAAAATATGAAAACATTATTCGAGACGGAATTGAGCCGAGAATTATTTTTGCGACACGAACCGTCAATGTTTCCGACAAAAAGAATGTTTTTATATTCCGAATAAATAGAAGCTGGGCGGGACCGCACCGCGTTATTTACAAAGGACATGACAAATTTTATTCAAGAAATTCCGCCGGAAAATACGCGCTGGATACGAACGAATTAAAAAATGCTTTTAATCTTTCTCAAACACTAACCGAGCAAATAAATAAATTCAAAGTAGAAAGAATTGCCCAACTTGTTGCTGATAATTTACCGCTTCCATTTTACGAGGGCGGTAAAATCGTTTTACATCTCATACCATTAGGATCCTTTAGTCCGAATCATAGCATTGATTTGAACCCGATAATAAATGTACCTGCAAAATTACAGCCGATATACGCTTCCGGCTTGAGCCATCGGATTAATCTTGAAGGCGTTTTGTCTTATTCTGGTGGAAAAAACGATAAATCCCATTCATACATTCAGTTATACCGAAATGGAATTATTGAGGCTGTTGAAGGTTTAATATTAAGAGCAGATAGAGAGAAAAAAATTATTCCAAGTTTTACCTATGAGTTGGAGTTGATAAAATCGTTGGCGGAATATTTGAATTTAGCAAAACAGCTTGGCGTTAATATGCCGATTGTTATTTTTTTGACACTGATTTGGGTTAAAGATTGGGAAATGGGCGTTGACGAAATATTTTGGCATCATGATCATTACAAAATTGATCGAGATATTTTACAATTGCCGGAAACAATTATCGAATCATACAATACAGAGCCAAAAGATATTTTGCGTCCGATGTTTGACCTAATTTGGAATGCTTGCGGTTTCAAACGATCACAAAATTTTGACGAAGCTGGAAATTGGACGGCAAAATAATTTTAAGCGGCGCACTAGCTAACGCTGGCACAAATTCCGTCGACGTTGAAAGTAAGAAGTGATTTATGCACGCCCCAAATAAAAACAACCAAATCATCATCTACAACACCGAAGACGGGCAGACAAAGATTGAAGTAAAGATGGAAAATGAAACCGTTTGGCTTTCGCAAAAGCAAATGGCCGAGCTTTTTGATTGTAGCGCCGATAATATCAGTTTGCATTTGAAGAATGTATTTAAAGAAGCCGAACTTAGCGAAAATTCAGTTGCCGAGGAATACTCGGTAACTGCCGCCGACGGTAAAAATTACCTTGTTAAACACTACAATTTGGACGCGATAATTTCTGTTGGATATCGGATCAATTCTTTGCGTGGCACGCAATTTCGTATTTGGGCCACCCAAAAGTTGAAAGAGTATATAATTAAGGGTTTTGTCATGGATGATGAGCGTTTGGAGAGCGGGCGAGTGGCCAAGCCGTACTTTCAAGAATTGGAAGAGCGCATTCGCAAAATTAGAACCTCCGAAGCCAATTTTTATCAAAAAGTGAAAGATGTGTTTGCTTTGAGTGCGGATTATAATCCAAAATTGGATTACGCCAAGCAATTCTTTGCTATTGTGCAGAATAAATTTCATTACGCGATTACCGGTTTAACTGCGGCGGAAATTGTCCACAGCAGGGTTGATAGCCGAAAAGATAATCTGGGTTTAACAAATTGGAAGGGTGAAATTATCACCCGCGAGCAGGCCGAAATCGCCAAAAATTATTTAGAGGAGTTGGAGTTAAAGCGATTAAATTTATTGGTGGAACAGTTTCTTTCTTTCGCTGAATTGCAGAGCGTGGAACAAAGAGTAATGTATATGAAGGACTGGATAAAAAAACTTGACGGCTTTTTGATTTTGAATGATAAAGAGATTTTGGGTAGTGCCGGCGATGTTTCGCATAAAGAAATGGAGCGGAAAGTTCGTTTGGAATTGGCGAAGTATAATCAAAAGATGTTAGAAGGTTAAGGATAGTTACTGCTGGCGGCGAGATTGGACCGGAAATTGAGTCGGCCATTCGCAAATTAGTTTCTCAGAGCATTTCCGCCGAAGGAGTGATCTATATTTTTGCCATGAAGGACAAAGCCAAACCGGAGATTTCCATATTTGACGAGAAATTTTTGGCAGAAGTAATGAAGTGCTGAAGTCGCGGCTCCGAGCGAACGTTAAATTGTTGTTGCTGTTGTTGCTGTTGTTGTTGAGGAATGGATTTAGTTACGCAGTTATTGAGGGTGTCTTGGATATGATTTATCAGCAGGCTTTTTCATTGTATAGAGATTTTGCGCCTGCTGATTGAAAAAACACTTGCCCCAAGTGCGCCAAGAAATATGGCAAAAATTATGTGGTGATTATAGAGCAGGTCGATTAAAAATTTTTCAAAATTCAACGTTCGGATTTTCGCGAAAAAAAGTTTGGATTTCGTTCAGCCTTCGGAGCCATTATCGGAATTAACGCGAGCATCACAGGTTTAATTTCTACCTGCGGGAACCAATATTAGAGATTTATTTTTTTCTCTTTTCTTTTCTTCATATTCCTGTACACCAGCGAGATCACCAGCCCGACAAATGCCCAAAGCGGAATATATATCACAAACCAGATAATTAAATAGCTTAATCCCTTACCCAACCCAAGCAAGCTTCTCGCTGCTGTTTTTACTTCGCTCCACGGTTTCCACTTGTCTTGGCTGTCCACTATTGGCAGAACTTCGGGATCGGTGGAGAGGTAAACAGTCAAAGTAGACATGTCCGCGCTTTCCCGCAGATATTTCATCCGGCCTTGGAGGCTTTCAATTTCTGCTCTTACGGCTGAAAGATAATTTTGCACTTGTAAAATATCTTCAATTTTTATCGCCTTTTTCATGATTTCCAGATATTGATTTTCAGTGGCGCGCAGGTTTTTTAATCTGGCGTCAAGATCCACAAATTCCTCAGTAACATCCTGACCTTCAATATATTCGCTTTCCACTTCGCCTAAATTCTTAATTTCTCCCACGCCTTCGTCAAATACTTTGACTGGTACGCGAATAACCACGGTGGCGTAAGGAGCCAGTCCGGTTTGGGAAATATCGCTTGAAACCACAAAACCGCCTTTTTGAATAGCATAATCATTTACTGCTTGCGCCGCTTCCCTTACTTCTTTTACCACAATAGAAAACCGGCCGGTTTTTATTACCAAGCGGTCAATGCTTTGGTCAGCGCCATTGCCAGAAGAACCTGGCGCGATTTGGGGAGAGGCCATGCTTTCTTCCGCAGTTAGCGAGACTCTTTTGGAAAAAACCATATCAGCGGGAGGAGGTGACGCTCCGTCTACAGATACGCCTCCAATATAGCCAGAACTGCTGATCTCAATCGGGTCTTTGAAAACGCGAATGAAGGCAACAATGATTATAGCGATGACAACAATCGCTATTCCTAGGATGATTTTGGTTCTTTTGGCCATAGGCATAAGGTTAAAATTAGATTGCTTTTTAGCGGTAGGTATTATACAATAATAGCGTTAAAAAAGATAATTTTTTATATCTATATTATGGAATAGGATTGGATTTTTGTTTATTATGAATAATAAGAATATAATATTATTTATCAATAGCGCCTCGGCAGGTTCGATTGAAAGTATCAAACAATACGCTCGGAAAACCAAGCAAAGAATTCGAATCGGAGTGATTCGCGATGCCAAAAAAAAAGACTGGAAAAAAAAAGCCGACGATCGCGGGGTGGATATTTTATTTTCCGGCGATCTTGATAAACCGTTGGAGATTAAAAAGATGCTTGTTCATTATCAAAGAGAATTTTTAGCGATTACTTGCCGCGGTGAAAGCAACATGGCGGCTTTCATCAAAGTGATTCCGCACGTGCCGTATTTGAAAACTCCGACAGTTCAGTCAATACTCTGGTCAACCGACAAAATTTATATGCGCCGGATGTTTCGGGCTTATGACAAAAAGATCGCTCCCAAGTTTACGATTGTGAGCGGCAAAGGTAAGAATTCAATCAAGAAAATAAAAGATAAAGTCGGCTTTCCTTTGATCATGAAGCCGGCGGGGCTCGCGGCGAGCCTGCTTGTAACTGTTTGCTATCACGAAGAGGAACTGGCGGCGAATTTAAAAAAAATATTTCGCCAGATTAAAAAAATTTATAAAGATAATAAAAGAGAGATTGTTCCAAAAATTTTGGTAGAGCAAATGATGGAAGGAGAGACGTATTCGGTGGATGCTTATGTTAGTTCTCGCGGTAAGGTGTATTTTTGCCCTTTGGTGCATTTCACCACCGGACAATCAATCGGCATTGATGATTTTTTTTGTTACAAAAGAATTACTCCCACGACTTTGAACAAGGAAAGCGTCGCCAAAGCCGAAGAGGTAGCGAAAAAAGCGATTTATGCTTTGGGATTGCGCAGCAGCACAGCGCATATTGAACTAATCAAAACGAACGATGGATGGAAAATAATTGAAATAGGTCCGCGCATCGGCGGTTTTCGCGCCGAGATGTATCGGCTCTCTTATAACATAGATCATTGTCTGAATGATGTTTTAATAAGAATTCCCCAGAAACCCATAATTTCAAAAAAAGTCAAAGGATACGCCGCGGCTTTGAAGTTTTATGCTAAGAAAGAAGGAAGATTGGTTAGTCTGCGAGGAATTAAGAAGGCGCAAGATTTGAAATCTTTTATAGATATAAAAATTTATCGCAAAATTGGGGATCGGTGCCGATTTGCCAAGCATGGCGGCAAGGCGGTTTGCGATCTAGTGTTATTCAATAAAAAGCGCTCGGATTTGTTGGCTGATATCAGGCGGGTGGAAAAAATGATTGAAATTAAGACGAGTCGAGGGTAACAAGAAATAGGTTGAAATAAATAGAAATATGATTGAAGAAATTAGAAATTGTCCCGCCCCGCAAAGAAGACGGGGCCCCGCTGTGGCGGTGGCAGCGAGCCCCGCAGCGAACGGGGACTCGACTCCATTGCGGGGCGGGATCCCGCTTATTGCGGAAGAAATAAGAAATAAGAAATTAAACCCCGTTCAGTGGTTGCCGCTATACCATAACTTGACCGCACACTCTATTTGTAATAAACTTAATCCAGATATACAGATTAATAATCTAACGAATTATTCAAAAAACACTAAAAAATTTTACCTATGACTCAATTAAATCAAGTTTACAAATGCAATATCTGCGGCAACATCGTGGAGATGGTGCACGCCGGAGCGGGGGAGCTGGTTTGTTGCGGCCAGCCCATGGTCTTGCAAGCCGAAAATACGGTAGACGCGTCGCGAGAAAAGCACGTACCGGTGATTGAAATCTTGCCGGCCGATGAGTGCAAAGTGAGCGATGGCGTGAAAGTTAAAGTGGGCTCGGAAGAACATCCAATGGAGGAAAAACATTATATTGAATGGATTGAAATTGTGCTGGAAGATAATCGCCGCGGCAGGGTCTTTTTGAAGCCGGGCGATAAGCCGGAAGCGGTTTTTCATACTCGCTCCAAGGTAATTGAGGCGAGGGCGTATTGCAATTTGCATGGGCTGTGGAAGTCTTCTGTTTAACTTGGGAAATCAGGAAACTAGAAACTAGAAATTAGAAACTGGAAATTATTGTTTTACAGCCAGTTTCCAGTTTCCAGTTTTTAATTTCTAGTTTCTTTAATCAAATTTATGCATATTCTAATCAAAGACATTTCCGGATTTATTGATAAAAGCGTGGAAATAAAAGGCTGGCTGTACAACAAGCGGTCTTCTGGATCAATTGTTTTTTTGGAATTGCGCGATGGATCGGGTTTTCTTCAGGCCGTTGTTTCCAAAAACGAAGTAGAACCAGCGGTTTGGGAAAGCGCGGGAAAATTGACGCAGGAGTCGTCTTTGATTGTTACGGGAAAAGTGTCTAAACATCCCAAAAAAGAGCGTGAGTTTGAACTGCAGGTTTTGAACATAAAAATTGTTCAGATTGCCGAAGAATATCCGATTGCTCACAAAGAACACGGACCGGAGTTTTTGCTGGATAATCGCCACTTGTGGCTGCGCAGCAAAAAGCAGTGGGCGGTTTTAAGAATAAGACATTTGGTAAAAACCGGTTTGCAGGATTATTTTAATTCTAACGGATATATTGAACTGGATACTCCCACTTTTACTCCCAATTCTTGCGAAGGGACAAGCGATTTGTTTCCGGTTGATTATTTTGGCAATACCGTATATTTAACCCAAAACGGCCAGCTTTATCTGGAAGCGATGTGTTTGGCGTTTGGCAAAGTTTATGATTTGTGCCCGAATTTCCGCGCGGAAAAATCCAAAACGCGCAAGCATCTGACGGAATTTTGGACTCTGAATCCGGAGATTGCGTACATTCATCACGAAGAAAGTTTGAAAATACAAGAAGCGGGCGTTAAACATCTGGTTCAGTACGCGCTGGAACGGGGGAGGGAGGAGCTGGCGATTTTGGAAAGAAACACGGATGAGCTGAAAGCGACGGCAGCCAGTCCTTTTATTCATTACGAATACGGCGCGGCGATTACTGAACTCCAAAAACGCGGTTCGGATATTAAATATGGCGATGATTTGGGGGCGGATGATGAGGTTTTGTTGACGCAAGATTCGGACGCGGCGGTGATCGTGAAAAATTGGCCGAAAAACATCAAACCGTTTTACATGAAAACGCATCCCGATAACCCTGATTTAGTCTGCAACGCGGACGTGCTGGCGCCGCGCGGCTTTGGCGAAATTATCGGCGGTTCGGAGCGTGAAGATAACTTTGAAATTCTTAAGTCCTCCATTCAAAAAGCGGGGCTGAATCTGGAACAATTTGACTGGTATCTTGATTTGCGGCGGTACGGCTCGGTACCGCACTGCGGCTTTGGCCTGGGCATTGAGCGGCTCACCCGCTGGATTTCCGGCATTCATCATATTCGGGAGACGATTCCGTTTCCGCGGATGATTAATCGGGTGAGGCCGTAGGATACGAAATACGAAAGAGTACGAAATTACGAAAAATAAAAAATCCGCGGCAGATCCGATGGAGTAGCGAAATGAGTCCGCAGACGAATTTCGCGCTGGCGGTGCTCCGGCGCGAATTTCGCCCGGCCGGGCTCAATTCGCTAATCCACATAAAAATAAAGAACTAAACGCGAATGCTTTATGGATAAGAGGCAAGCCGATTTTTTAAAAAAAGAATTTGAAGAAATTTTGGAAGATCAATGCGCATCGCGAAGCAAAGAATTAAAGAAGCGAGTGAAAATGGCGCGCTTGATTTTGCGTTCCGGTAAAAGGATGATCACGCTTCAAAAAGCGGATGATAAGTATGGCGTGGATTGAACCAGCGGTCTCTTGACAAAATTATAGATAAAGTGTATAGTAAATATACACTTATTCTATACTTTTTATATAATAATATGCGTTCAGCCCAAATTAATTTCAAAACCAAACCGGAGGTGAAAGAAAAAGCCGCGAAACTCGCCGAACAAATCGGGTTGAGTTTGAGCAGTTTGTTGAATGCTTATCTGCATCATTTTTTAAACACAAAAAGCGTTTATTTTAGCGCCGTGGACGAGGAGGAACTTGAGCCAAGCGATTATTTAGTTGCTTCGCTAAAAGAAGCGGATGAAGCAAGGAAACGCGGCGATTATTACACATTTGAAGATTCGGATAAGGCGGTTAAGTTTTTGGAAGATGTGAGGACCGGAAAAGTTAAGGTATGAAAATAACTTATTCAAAAATATTTTTGAAACATTTCTATAAAGCCCCGGAGAAGATACAGTTTGCTTTAGAAAGGAGTGTGGAGATTTTTCGTCATGATCAATTTAATCGTTCGCTTCGCAATCACGCGCTTAAAGGAAAATGGGAGGGATTCAGAAGTATAGATGTTACAGCGAATTGGCGGGCATTGTATCGCGAACTTGAAGGCGGGGAAATTGAATGGGTGGAATTTGTGGAAATCGGAACGCACAGCCAGTTATACAAATAAAAAGTTGTGAGCAGAAAGCAAAAAGGGAATAGTCAAAAAACCATTCCAGAAGTATTTCAAAACAGGCTCAAAGAAATTTTTGGGCCTGGTTTATTTTTGGAGATCAACAAAACTTTTATTGAACGCCCCACCACTTTTCGGGTCAATACGATTAAAGCGAAAAGAGAAGAAGTTTTAGAAAGTTTGCAAAGAGAAGGGTTTAAAATAAAAAACGTGCCGTGGTATCGGGACGCGTTTATTTTGCAGAATAAAACTAAACGGGAGTTGGGCGAGTCAGATTTGTACTCAAACGGAAAAATCTATATCCAGAGTTTAGCGAGCATGGCGCCACCGCTCGTCCTTGATCCAACGCCGGGAGAAAAAGTATTGGACCTGACCGCCGCGCCCGGGAGCAAGACCTCGCAGATTGCCGCTTTGATGGGTTGCCAAGGGGAGTTGGTGGCGAACGATAATAATAAGCCGAGGTTTTTTAAGTTGAAGCATAATATGGAGGCGCTGGGAGTGGCGACGGCATCTCATCCGCTGGACGGAGGTAGTCCGACACCTCACCTCAGCCCTTTCCTAAAAGGAGAGGGAGACGATTCGAGCTGGGTGTTTTCTTTGCGTATGGAACACGGGGCGGCGTTGTGCCGCGAGTATCCGGGGTATTTTGATAAAATTTTACTGGACGCGCCGTGCAGCGCCGAAGCGCGGTTTATCACGGACGATCCGAAAACGTTTGGATATTGGAAAGAGAGAAAAATTAAAGAAATGGCCTACAAACAAAGGCAATTGTTATTTTCCGCCTGGGGCGCGTTAAAGCCCGGCGGCGTTTTGGTTTATTCCACCTGCACCTTCGCGCCGGAGGAGAATGAGTTGCAGATAACACGATTGTTAGAGAGAAATAGTGATTGCGAGATATTGGATATTGGGAACTTGAATATTAATCGGGCGCCGATGGTGAAGGAGTGGCGCGGACGGCGCGTTCATGACGAAGTAATAAAAAAGGCATTGAGAATAATGCCGGATAGGGAGATGAAAGGGTTTTTTGTGGCGAAAGTTCAAAGGGTGGGGTGATGTGGATAAGGGGGATGGGGTGTTGATAGGTTGAAAACTGAACGAATGCGGTTTAAATTTTCTTCGCGGTAGCCCAATAATCTATCCTCTGCCTTTCTCTGGCGGTAGCCCGACAACTCATCCTCTGTCTCCTTCCCTTATGAAGGGAAGGAGGACTCGTTAAGAGGGTTTGTTCTTAATTCAATCGTTAGGCCGCGCTTTCTCTTCTAAAGGGAAATGACCTAATGATTGAATTTTAGTTGAACCCGCTTAATGGGTTCCCTTTCCCTTCATAAGGGAAAGGGACAGGGATAGAGTTGTCGGATTACCACCGAAGAGGGGAGCAACCAGACCGCAACAACGCGGCGGGGCTGGGGAGGTGAAAATAAAAAACCGCCCTGAATGATAAAGGGCGGCGATTGATACATGATTTTGATTCGTGCTATTTTTACAATTTGTTCAACATTGTTTGTCCTGCCTTCATTTGATTTTCTAATTCTGCAATTTTGAGTCGTGATTTTTCACCAAAGGACTCATGCAGTTCTCGCGCTTCCTGCGAATTCACCAGATGCACTTCAGGGTCAAATACACCTGTTTCATTATTCATAAGTCGAGAGTCCGTATACAAAAATAAGTCATCGGATAATTGTCGCAACTCGGTTTTATTTTCCCCAACATATCCACTTCTTTCTCCAACTTCAACCGCGGGAATTCCTTTACAGTAGGGTTCACCTTTACAGATTTTATCAAGTTTGATTAACGCTCTTTTTACGACTTCTTCATGGTCAGAGATAATTCTTGTTTCGCGGACGACTTGTCCTTCTTTATTGACATGTTCATCACTATAGTGGTATTGTCCGCCATTTCTTCTTAACATCTCTTCATATTCTGGCAATAATCTCTCGGCTATTCCGGCGATTCGTGTCTGAACCTCGCTACCGACGGTTTCATTTTCGGTTGCCTTTTGCGACGACCAATATTTTTTTCTTAGTTCATCATCTATTATTTCTATTTCATTTATTAAATCACCTACGAGATCTATTCTTGCCTCTTCTTCTTCCTCCTTCTCCGCTTCGGCTAAGGCGGCTGCCGTTTTTTCCCGTTGTCGTTTTAGCGTTTCTACTCCATCATTTGTGATAGGTTTATCTGCGTCGGGTGGTCTATAACCTTGATGTTCTCCTGGTGACATAAAACTATCATTAAATTGTTAATACAAAGCGAATGGCGCTTTCAGTGTATTCTACCACCCCGCAAAAAAAAACAACCTATCTGTTGATAACTTGCGTAAAGAGCCGAGAATTGGTACAATAATAGGGCGATTTTGAAGTAAAACTATGCTCGTATTTATCGATGAGTCAGGTGATACTGGCCGAAAGGTCGGTGAGGGCTCAAGTCAGTTTTTTATAATTTCAATGATATTATTTCAGGATAATGAGATCGCCGGCGATTGCGACAAGCGCGTCGCGTTATTGAGAAAAGAACTTGGTTATCCGGCAAATTTTGAATTTCATTTCACGCATAATTCCAGGCGGGTGCGCCAAGCTTTTTTGCAAGCGATACGACCGTATCATTTTACTTATTTTTCCGTCGTGATAAACAAAGATCCTAGCAAGCTGTACGGCCCGGGTTTTTCCGTCAAAGAATCTTTTTACAAATATGCGTGCCAGATGACTTTTACTAATGCTCTGCCTTATTTGGACAACGCAATCGTGGTGCTGGACAGATCCGGCTCGCCGGATTTCCGGAAAAGTTTGGGAAAATATCTAAGATCAAAGTTAAATAATAGAGATAAGAGGCCGATAAAGAAATTTAAACAACAGCGTTCCTCCGCTAACAGTTTACTGCAAGTAGCTGATTATGTTTCCGGCATTATCAACAGGAAAGTTCAGAATAAGAAAGATTGGAGTTTGTATTATCAATATATTTCTCCTAAAGAAATTTGGGTACAAATTTGGCCGAAATAAAAAACACTGCCTCTTACCTCTCTAGGAGGACGCACCCGATGAACGGGACTATTTGAGGCAGTGTCAATTCCAACTGTATTGTATAATTTAAATTTAATCTTGTCAATAGGCGGCTATGTATAGAACTCACACCTGCGGAGAATTAACTAAAAAACACGCCGGGAAAAAAGTAACCTTGTCCGGCTGGGTGCATAAGAGGCGCAAGTTTGGCGGCTTGATTTTTGTTGATTTACGGGACCGGTATGGGATTACGCAGGTGGTTTTTAGTCCGGAGAAGACCGGAAATTACGCCGCGGCCGAAGAGTTAAAATACGAGTATGTTATCAAAGTTACGGGTGAAGTGGTAAAACGCGAGGCGAAGACGGTAAACAAGGAATTAGCCACGGGCGAGATTGAGTTAGCGGCGAGCGCGGTGGAAATTTTGAGCCGGGCGAAAACATTGCCGTTTGAAATTTTTGACGCGCGCAAGGGAGAAGAGGATGAAGAGTTGCGATTGAAATACCGTTATTTGGAATTGCGGCGGGAGCAGTTGAAAAATAATATTTTATTCCGGGCGAAGATGGAGAAGTACATCCGCGACTATATGGATGGGCGCGGGTTTACGCATATTGCCACGCCGATTCTGACGGTTTCATCGCCCGAGGGTGCGCGGGATTATCTGGTGCCGAGCCGGATCCACCCGGGCAAGTTTTACGCTTTGCCTCAGGCGCCGCAACAGTATAAACAATTATTGATGGTCGCGGGTTTTGATAAATACTACCAGATTGCTCCCTGCATGCGCGACGAAGACGCGCGGGCCGATCGTTCTCCCGGTGAATTTTATCAATTGGACGTGGAGACGAGTTTTCTGACGCCGGAAGAATTTTTTCAGGAAATGGAGCCATTGTTTATCGGCCTCACCGAGGAAGTGGCGGGCAAAAAAGTTTTGCAAAAGCCGTTTCCCCGCATTCCGTTCAGAGAATGTTTGGAAACCTACGGGAGCGACCGGCCGGACTTGAGGTTTGATTTAAAATTAACCGATGTTACCGCGTGGGCTAAGCGGACGGATTTTAAGGTCTTCCAAAATGCCGAATACGTTCGTTGTTTGATTGTTCCCGGCGGCGAAAGTTTCAACCGGAGCGAATTGGACGGCGAATTTTTGGACGCGGCTGTTCGCGCGCATGCCAAGGGGTTGGCGTGGTTTAAAGTTATTGATGGGAAGTTAGATGGCGGGATTTCTAAATTTGTTAGTGAAGAGCATTTGAAAGAATTAAAGAATTTGACAAAATTAAACAAAATTAAACAGAATTATATTTTGTTTTTTGTTGCTGATAAATGGGAAGTGAGTTGTAAAGCGCTGGGGGCGGTGCGAGAATTGGTGGGAGAGAAAATGAATTTAAAAGATCCGAACATGATTGCCTGGGCGTGGATTGTGGATTTTCCCATGTACGAGTACAATGAAGAGTTTAAAAAGATTGACTTCGGGCATAATCCGTTTTCCCAGCCGCGGGGAGGACTTGAGACGCTCCAAAAAGAAGATCCGTTAAAAATTATCGCGGAGCAGTACGATATTATTGCCAATGGTTTTGAATTATCCTCCGGCGCGGTTAGAAATAAAGATCCGGAAATAATGTATAAGGCGTTTGCCATTGCCGGTTATTCCAAAGAGCAAGTTGATAAAAAGTTCGGCCACATGATTGACGCGTTTGAATACGGCGCTCCGCCGCACTGTGGATTTGCTCCTGGTATTGAGCGGCTGGCCATGGTTTTATTGAACGAAAGAAACATCCGCGCGGTGGTGCCGTTTCCGAAGAATCAGCAGGCGGAAGAGGTGATGACTGGCGCGCCGGGGGAAGTTGATAAGAAACAGTTGGAGGAGTTGGGAATAAGGATCACAGAGAAAAAGTAAGTCTGAAAATTCACCTAATTGTCTAATTCACCTAATCCACCTAATAAAATTTCAAATAAGATAATGCCAAACATTCCAGTTGCTCTACGTTAATATTTTTTAAATTGGAAATTGGAATTTTTATTAGGTGAATTAGACAATTAGATGAATTAGGTGAATTGATAAGATATGTATTTAAGCTCTCTCCAAAAACACATCATCCTTCGCTGTTTTGAAAAAGGGGGAAAGATTGACCGAAAGATTTTCCGGGAGTTTTATGAAAAGCGAGAGAGCGGCGCGGTTGCCAAGTACGAAGAGGGGATTATTACCAATAGTTTGGAGCGATTGATAAACAAAGAATTACTAATTGGCTACGGCCGGCGCACGCCGCATAAGTGGTTTGTTACGGATGTAAAATTGACGAGAAAGGGAAGGGAGAGGGCGAGAGAGATTTTGGCGTCAAAGCAGGAGAAGATGCGATTTGTGAAAAAGTAATTCACAGTAATTAATAAATGGTAATTGATAATTGGTGTTTGAAAATGTAAAGATAATTACTATTTACCATTTACCAATTACTTTTTTATTCATTATGGATGTTTTGTTATCATACAATGATTTACAACACATTATCGCAGTGAAGCTGTTTTTTTTTCTTTTTATCGCGCTAGGGCTCGTTGCCATTTATCAAAAATGGAGATTTGGTTATTTTTTGTTTTTAATTGGGATTTCTTCCGGGTTGGCTTATTTTTTTTTGGTTCATCAGATGAAGCTGATGTTTTGGGGGTTGGAAGCGGATGAAATTACTATTGCCGCGATGTATGAAATGTTTGCCCATGGCAGCCTCTTGTCTGATTTTGCTTACGCGTCTCTGCCGCCGTTTTATCCTCCGCTTTGGTTTTGGATTTTTGGCTTAATAGGAAAGTTTTTGAATTATAACGGCATTCAGATAGCAAAAATTGGAGCTGTTGGCGCTATTGTTTTTTATCCGGTTTTATTTTTTTTAATTCAAAAGCGGTTTTGGCTGAAGAATCAGATGGCGGACAGAGCCAAGGAAGCTCCAGGAGCGCTGGCGTGGTTTTTATCAGCCATTTTTTTATTTGTCTTTATTGATTGGGATGCTGTTATTATCAAACCATATGAATTGGTCAGCGCTTCGCTGGTTGTACTTTGGACCGTTTTGTTAATTTATCAGCTGCATCAAAATAAACTGAAGGGAATGAGGGTGATTGTTTTTGGGATAACAGGCGGGATATTGTTTCTGCTTTTTTATTTTTGGTTTTTTCTCGCCGCCATCGGCATTGCCCTCTTCAATTTATTTGCAGGCAAAAAGATTGAATATAAAAAATATTTTTCTTTACTGGCTACGGGCATTGTAGTTTTAGTTGTCGGCGCTTTTTATTGGGCGCCTCTAATCAGAGTTTATATTGAGCGCGGGTCGGAAAATTGGCAATTGGGATTTTTTGTGACCGAATGGATCGCGACAACCGGACCGTTGTTTGATTTGAGTTTGCGAGGGTTGCTGATGATGGTTGGTTTCGCGGCGCTGATTATTTGGCGCCAGCATTTATATATCCGCGGACTCTTGAGTTTGTTTGCCGCTTCTTATTTGTGGCAGTTGATGGGTCTTTTTACCATTTTATTTTTAGCCTCGCCTTTGCAAGAGTCAAAAGGTTTTTATTTTTTCAACAGAGCAATTTTAGCGCTTGCTTTGGCTTATGGAATTGAAAGATTGTGGGGATATCTTAAAAAACGTTATCCCCAGGCAGCGTGGCAGCAAAGCGTTGCAATTGTTGGTTTGATTTTTCTTTCAACCCAGCTGATTTTTGGTACTTTTGCTGACCAAACAAAAGTTTTGAAAACCAGAGAACACGCCCGCGCTTTAGAGCCGAAGATGGAGGAGCTAATTGGATTTTTAGAGAATAATTACGCTGATATTTACAAAAAAATTACCCTGCATTCCAGCCTGACTCCTTTGCACGCTTTTTTACCGCTTAATGATTTTATTTATTTTAACCAGCACAATTCTCACCCGGCCGCGCAATTTTCAGAGCGCTTGGCTTATATCAAATCTTTGGCGCTGATAAATAGCCCTGACGAATTTTATTGGGCAACAAAAAAGACTCCATTTGGAGCGATTGATTTATTTATTTTTTATACTGGAGATCCTGATTATTATCCGATATACTTTCATTTAGACGATTTTCCTTATCAGCTCAAAGAATTGGTTGTCAATATCCCAAGAAAATTGTTCAACGAAGAATATTTTGATAAAAAGTTTGAAAACAAAAATTACACGGTATTTCAACCAAAGGAATTATGAAAATTATCAAACTTAAACAATTTGAAGGGCCGTATGACTTGCTTCTTTCTCTAATTGGCGAAAAAAAGCTTGATATCAGCGAGATCGCGATTTCCGAAGTAACTGAACAATATCTTTATTATTTAGATTCGTTGGAAAAGAAAAATCCTGAGGATCTGGCTGATTTTCTTGTGGTGGCAGCTAAACTTTTGTTGTTGAAATCAAGCCGTCTTTTGCCGCAATTTGCGCCAGAGGAAGAAGAAACAGAGAGTCTGGAAGAGCAGTTGAAGCTTTATCGGGCGTTTGTTGAAGCAAGTAAAAAGGTCAATAAATTGTGGCTTAATAGCCGGTGTGGAGTATTTAGAATTGAACTCCCCAGAAAAGTGGAAATATTTGTTTTGCCAATAAATCTTAGCCTAGATTCCTTGCGCGAAAGTATGGTACAATTGTTAAACAGATTAAAGCCGCCGAAAGCGCTGCCGTATACGCAAATAGACAAAGCTATTTCGTTGAAAGAGAAGGTTGATTATATCCGACGGCTATTAAAGAATAAAAAATCTTTTTTGTTTGGCGAAGTTCTAAAAAACAGCCAAAATAGGACAGAGGTAATTGTTGGTTTTTTGGCATTGTTAGAACTTGTGAAGCTGAAAGTTGTCGGGTTGAGACAGGATGAAGTATTTGGAGATATTATTATACTCAATTGTTATTTTAATTCCGTATAATACTCCGAAGCCTAACGTTAAATCATAGTTAAAACTTAATAAAATAATTGGAATTTAATTTTTGCAAAATCGGAATTAGTAAGGCGAAGGGGTATATAAAAAAAGGAGAATAAGCAAATATGTTAGACAAAATTGAATCAATTCTCTTTGTCGCATCAAAGCCGTTGGCTTTTGAAGCAATTGCAAGGGCGATTGGAAAAAATGTTGCTGATGTGGGAGGGGCAATTGAGACGCTTAAAATGAAATATAACCGCGAGGAATCCGGGATCCATCTTTTTGTTGATGGAGAAACTGTGCAAATGGGCACAAATCCCAAAAATGCTGACGCAATTCGGGTATTTATCAAAGATGAAGTTGCTGGCGAGTTAACTAAGCCGCAATTAGAAACTTTGACTGTGATTGCTTATCGCAGTCCGATTACCAGACCAGAGCTTGAACAGATTCGCGGAGTAAATTGCGCGATAATTTTGCGCAATCTTTTGATGCGCGGATTAATTGAGGAAAAGCAGGACGATGGAAGGTTGGCGATGGTGTACACACTATCGTTTGATGCTCTGCGCCAGCTTGGGATTACTTCAGTTGAGGAATTGCCAGAATATGATAATTTACACACTCATGAATGTTTGGGGCGGATATTGGAGAGCCAACCACCGCCAAATATCAACGATTAGTATTAATTTACTTTGAATTACGAAATTTAATTATAGTTTTTTGGAGCGGCTTCACTCCTCTAGTCATTATGTCCAATACTTTTTTACCGCCAGATCCGATAAAAGACCAGTCAAATAAATGGCGCAATGTTCTTAGCGCGGGAATTTTATTCTTGGGTATCGGTATTGCGGCCAGTATCAAATTTATACAGATCACTCCTGAACAGGCGGAATTTGCCAGACAGCTTTTGCCAAAAACGCTGGTCATACCAGAAACAGAAACCCAAACTGGCGGGGATATTACAGTTGCGCCTCCTAAAATTCAAGAACCGCAACGGCCTGAATTGATCGGCGAGATGTTGCCAGAAGAGACTTTTACCGCCGCAAGCATGGTTGTTAAAGATCGTGAAACAGGGGCATTGTTGTACAGCAAAAATCCATACCAAGCAAGGCCGATTGCCAGTATTACAAAACTGATGAGCGCGCTGGTTCTTTTAGAAAAAGATATCGATTGGTCAACGACTACAGAGGTGATTGGCGCAGATTCTCTTGATACTCATATGTATGCTTTTGATTCATATACTCTCCAAGAGTTGTGGGATGCGGCATTAATTGGATCATCAAATAAAGCAATAAAGACATTGGCCAATGCTTTGGACTGGCCAGAAGAGGCTTTTATCGAGCGCATGAACCAAAAAGCGCTGGAGCTCGGGATGAGTAATACGCGGTTTGCAGATCCAACCGGCCTAGATGATGAGAATGTGTCAACCGCATCTGATGTTTCTATTTTACTTGATGAAGCGCTGACAAAACAGAAAATAAAGGAAACAATAATCAAGAAAGAGCTGACTTTGTATTCTCGAGAACGCCGCAAGTCGCATCATATATGGAATACAGATTGGCTTTTATTGGGCTGGATACAACATAAATTTTTTAATTTAAGCGGAGGAAAAACAGGTTATACGCCGGCCGCCGGATATAATTTTGCAGTTCAGATCGGAGATGAGGCAGAGCATTGGTTAAATGTTGTTGTATTGGGCGCAGACAGGCATGAAGCGAGGTTTACCGAAGCGCGCGATATCGCGAAGTGGGTGTTTGAGAATTATCGCTGGCCGGAAGACGAAGACTAAAAGATTGAAAGACTAACTAAAAGATTGTTGCCAAAGCATCGTTAGAAATAAATAATTTTTTAATCTTATAATCCCTCGACTCCGCTCGGGACAAGCCTTTCAATCTTATGGTTTTAAATCCTGTCACTTGGTTTACTGGTCTGTCGTCCGAACTCGCGACTTTTTTCTCTCCATGCTTCCTTTGACTGAACTAAGGGCGTCAATTCCGATTGCGATTGAAGTTTATAAATTAACAGTCTGGAAGGCGTGGTTGATTTCGGTTATTGGCAATATGCTGCCGTCGGCGATTATTTTGTATTTTATACCAAGTGTTCATCGGTTGGTGATAAGTAAAAGATTTTTAGGATCATTTTTTACAAATTTGCTCAAAAGAGCAGAAAAAAAGTTTTCCGGCAGTTATGCCAAATATGGAATTATTGGCTTGGCCATTTTTGTAGGCATTCCGCTGCCGCTTACCGGCGCATGGACCGGAGCGCTCGCCGCATTTGTTTTTAACATCCCTTTTAAAAAAGCTTTTTGGTCTATTTTGGCGGGAGTGTGTTTGGCGGCGACAGCGGTAACATTGATTACTCTATTTGCTGGCGGGACGTTGCGCTGGTTGTTGTAGAAGAAGTATTCATGGTGCCGCCGGTCGGAGTTGAACCGACATGCCTTTCAGCACACGATTTTGAGTCGTGCGTGTCTACCAGTTTCACCACGGCGGCATAATTTTTTGTTAGTGTGGTTTTTGTGGAAAGATTATAGCCCATTTTGGTTTTTTTGTCAATTTAGTGTATAATTATCATGATGCGTACGGCACGATGCACCTTTCGGCTTGGCTCAGGGCAGGCCCAGCATGACTTAATCTCGAACAATTTGTCATGATTCATGTTGCGCGCATCATGAATTATGATTACGCGCATCGTGTACCGTGATGAATATGAGTAAAATAATCTCTATTGTCAACCAAAAAGGCGGAGTTGGTAAAACAACAACCGCTGTCAACCTTGCGGCTGCTTTGGCCGAATTTGGAAAGTTTGTATTATTGGTTGATATTGATCCGCAGGGAAATGCCACCAGCGGTTTTGGCATTACATATAAAGAATTGCCATATGGCTTGTATGAAGCCCTGGCTGGTCAGAAACGGCTTCATGATGTGGTCCACAACACAGCGCACGAAGGCCTTCGGATAGCGCCAGGGACTCCAAATTTAGCCGGGGCCAATGTTGAGTTAGTAAACATGGAGCGCAGAGAATATCAGCTGGCAGAGCTTCTTTCCGAAGTTAAACACGCGTACGATTATATAATTATTGATTGCCCTCCATCGCTTGGGCTTTTGACCGTCAATGCTCTAGTTGCCGCAGATGAGATTTTAATTCCTGTCCAAGCGGAATACTATGCTTTGGAAGGGTTGGGGCAGTTGTTGGAGACAATTGGACTGATTCAAGAGCACCTAAAACCGGAATTAGAAGTTTTAGGCGCTGTCATTACCATGTTTGATAAGCGGACGCGATTGTCAGAAGATGTTATGAATGAACTTTATAAATATTTTCCTGATACAATATTTAGATCAATTATCCCACGCACCATTCGTCTTGCCGAAGCCCCAAGTTTTGGACAATCAATTTTTCATTATGATCCTAGCGGAAAGGGCGCAAAAGCTTATGAGAGACTGGCAAGGGAGGTGCTAGAAAAGCATCAAGTATAAAATTAGAATTATTATTTACAATATGGCACTCGGAAAGGGTTTGGGTTCATTAATTCCACAACAAAAAACACGCAGAAAAGTTCAAAAGGAAGAAATACCGGTATTAAACGGCAATCAGATTTGGCATATTCCAATTTTTGAAATTGTCCCCAATAGCGAGCAACCTAGGCGCGATTTTTCGCACCAGGAACTTGAGGGCTTGGTTGCTTCTATCAAGCGCCACGGCATATTACAACCTGTGACGGTAATAGAGCGCGATGACGGGGGTTATGAGTTGGTGGCTGGAGAAAGGCGTTTGCGAGCTTCGCAGATGGCTGGGTTGCCGACTATTCCCGCTATTGTGCGCGCAGCGACGCAACAGGAAAAATTGGAGCTCGCCTTGGTGGAAAATATCCAAAGGCAGGATTTGAATCCGATTGAAGAGGCGTTTGCTTATCAGCGCTTAATTGATGAGTTTGGTCTTACACAGCAAGAAATTGCCGACCAAGTGGGCAAGAGCCGATCGGCGATTGCCAACACAATCAGGCTGCTAGATTTGCCAGATGAGATCCAAAAGGCGTTGGTTGATGGCAAATTAAGCGCCGGCAAAGCCCGCGCGCTTTTGAGCTTGAAAAATCAAAAGGATCAATTGAAGGTATTTTCCAGCATGATAGGGGAGTCGGTGACCGTAAGGGATGTTGAGCGGACGGTTGCAGCCAGAGGACCAAAATCAAGAAAAGGTTCTGTCCGTCGTGATCCGAATCTGTTGGCGCAAGAACAGCTTTTGGAAGAGAACTTGGGCACAAAAGTGCATATTACCCAAAGAGGAGAAAGGGGAACGATAGTGATTGAGTATTATTCAAGAGAAGAGCTGAGGAGGTTGATGGAGGAATTGTCTTGATTAGAGCAGAGACTATTTGATTTTTTATTTTTTTGGCAGAACTGATCTTAACCATCCGGTTAAAGATTTTTTTTGTTCCGCTTTTATTCTCGCTCTTGCGGTGTGAGTTTTTACGAAGTCGAGCCAATCCCGGCTGGGCCCTTTGCGATTTTTGTCGATAATTATCTCTACCATGTCGCCACTATTAAGCTCGGTATCCAGACTAACCATCTTGTCGTTGATGCGCGCTCCGATACATTTATTTCCGATATCTGAATGAATGTGATAAGCAAAGTCTACCGGCACGGCTCCTTCCGGCAGGTCAATTACGTCGCCTTTTGGCGTAAATATAAAAATGCGTGATTGTAAAAAATCAATTTTTATTTCCTCCAAATCAGAGAGTTTGGAAAGTATGTCTTTTTGTATTTCCGCAAGCTCTTTTACCCATTTTATTTGTTTTTTGGGTACGCGAGATCCGTGTTCATCATAATGCCAGTGCGCGGCTACTCCATATTGCGCTTCGTCCTGCATTTCCTGTGTTCTGATTTGGAATTCCACCAGTTCTCCATCCTCTCCGAATACCGTAGTATGCAATGATTGATATCCATTAGGTTTGGGCTGGGAAATATAGTCTTTAATTCTTCCTTTCATCGGTTTCCAAATATTATGCAGGATGCCGAGTACAGCGTAACAGTCGGCTACAGTTTTTACAATTATTCGGATAGCTATCAGATCGTAGACTTTATTGATGTCATTATTTTTTTTAAGCAATTTTTTGTAAAAACTATATAGCCGTTTATTTCTGCCGGATATTTCAATGATATTTATTCCCGCTTTTTCCATTTCTTTTTTTGCTATTTTTTGCACTTCTGTGAAGTATTTTTCTTTTCCTTCAATTTTTTTCTCTCTGAGAATCTTGATTCTTTGGTATTCTTTTGGATAAACGTATTTGAATGACAGATCTTCCAATTTTGATTTCATTTCATCCATGCCCAGCCGATTGGCAATTGGAGCATAAATTTCCAAACTTTCAAGTGAAATGCGGTATTGTTTTTGCGGCGGCAGAGCATCCAGGGTTTGCAGATTATGAATACGGTCGGCAAATTTGATAATCATCACCCGCACATCTTCTGCCATGGCGACAAACATTTTTCTAAGATTTTCGATGTATCGTTCTACTCCCCTATATTTGAGTTTTCCCAATTTTGTAATGCCGCTGACAAGTGATGCAATTTCAGCGCCAAAATTTTTTTCTATTTCATCCAATGATACATCGGTGTCTTCTGGAACATCGTGCAATAGCGCGGCAATGATTATTACTGGATCAATACGCATATCGGCCAACAGGTGAGCAGCGGCCAACGGGTGCTCTATATATGCTTCACCTGTTTTTCTGTGTTGGCCTTTGTGCGCTTCGTTGGCAAAATCAAAAGCCAGGCGTACGATCTCTATGTCTGCTTTAGCCGTATACGCCGAGACCTTATTTATCAAATCATCAATTGTTTCTTTTTTTTTTGGCACAGAGTGCGTTTTATGCAACCAATTGTCCTTTTTTGGTCTTATTTATATATCTAATCAATTGTCGAGATCTTTTTTTTGGCGGTTTGGCATCTTTCATTATCTCTTCGCATTGCGCGAGCGTCATGGCCGCCGGGTCAGTGATATCTTTGGGGATTTTGCCGTTCTTTTTTCCGTCCGTCACATACGGCCCATAGCGTCCGTTCAGCACTTTAATGTCGGAGCCGAGAAACTCTTTGATCGTTTTGTTGGCTTTTTTTTCTTCCCCCTCTTTGATGATTTCCCGGGCTTCGGCGAGTGTGATGGTGTAGGGATCTTTGGGTTTAATTGAAAAAAATTGTTTATTGATCTTTACATACGGTCCAAAACGGCCTTGGTCAGTGATTATCTCGTTTCCTTCCGCGTCAGTCCCCAGCGTGCGCGGTAAAGACAAGAGTTTTAGCGCCTGTTCAAGCGTTACGGTTTCCACACTCATGCCTTTTTCCAGCGAAGCGAATTGGGGTTTTTCTTCGTCGTCTTTTGTCCCCAGTTGAACAAAGGGGCCATAGCGGCCGACGCGGGCGGAAATGGGTTTGCCGGTCTTGGGGTCAATGCCGATTTCTCTCGCTTGCACCACGTCCTGTTTATTTAATTCCGCGGTCTTGGTTTCAATTGTCTGATGAAAAGGTCCGTAAAAATCTTTTATCACCGGCTGCCATTCGGCGGCGCCATTTTCTATGTCGTCAAACAGCTCCTCCATTTTGGCGGTAAATTGAAAATCAACAATTTGGGAAAAATGTTTTACCAAAAGATCATTGACGATAAAAGCGATGTCGTTCGGCTGGAGCCGTTTTTCCTCATTGCGAAAGACATAGCCGCGATCTTCAATCGTGGAAATCGTCGGCGCGTAAGTAGACGGCCGGCCAATGCCAAATTCCTCAAGCGCCTTAACGAGTGTGGCATCTGAATAACGGGCCGGGGGCTGGGTAAAGTGCTGTTCGGGTTTTAATTCTTTACAGTTCAGCTTTTCTTCTTTAGTTAATTCTGGCAGCATTTCTTCTCTCATCATGTCCGGATAGAGCTTTAGCCAGCCGTCAAACAACATAATCTGCCCAGACGCTCTGAATAGATACGAAGGTGTGTTTGTCGTGTTGTTGTGTTGTCGTGTTGTCGTGTTGATGTCTATCGTGGTTTTGTTTAACCGTGCTTCGGCCATTTGGGTGGCGACGGCGCGGCGCCAGATTAGGGAATAAAGTTTATATTGTTGCGGGTCAAGATATTGTTTGATTGATTCGGGAGCGCGAGCCGGGTCAGTTGGCCGAATGGCCTCGTGAGCTTCTTGGGCGCCTTTTGATTTGGTTTTGTAAAAACGCGGTTTTTTCAGACTATATTTATCTCCATATTCTTTTTTAACAAAAGCATTGGTTTCATTTAGAAATTTTTGCGACAGGTTAAAGGAGTCGGTGCGCATGTAAGTAATGAGTCCGACATGCCCTTCCGCGCCGAGATTAACACCCTCATAAAGCTGTTGAGCGAGGCGCATAATTTGCTTAGCCGAATAGCCAAACGCGTTGTGGGCATTTTGCTGAAGCGAAGAGGTGGTAAACGGGGGAGGCGGAGTTCTCTTGACTTCTTTTTTTTCAATGTTCAAGATTGAATAACTAGCGCCGTCTAGATCAGTCAAAATTTTATCAGTGTCCGCTTTTGTTTTTAGATCAAATTTGTCAAGTTTTTTATTGTCAATTGAATGGAGGATTGCCAGAAACTGATTGTTGATTGTTTCCGCCAGAGGCGGATCCGTCTGTGTCTGAGATTGCTGTTTGTTGATTGATTTAAAAATACCCTCAATCGTCCAGTACTCTTCGGATTTGAATTTTTGGATTTCTCGTTCCCGTTCCACAATCAGCCGAACCGCGACCGATTGCACGCGCCCGGCAGATAGCCCGCGCGCCACTTTTTTCCACAAAAGAGGGGAGAGTTCATAACCCACCAGCCGGTCAAGAACGCGCCTTGCTTGCTGCGCATCAACTAGATGCTGGTCAATATGTCGGGGATTTTTTAGCGCTTCATCTATGGCGTGCTTGGTAATTTCGTGAAAGACGATTCTTTTGGCTTTGGCCGGATCAATATCCAATAGATAAGCAAGGTGCCAGGAGATGGCCTCGCCTTCGCGGTCTTCGTCAGTAGCGAAAATAATCTCATCGCTTTTTTTTGCCAAATCTTTCAGTTTTTTTACATTTTTACCGCGTTCGCGCGAGACAACGTACTTTGGCTCAAAAGTGCCGCCTTCAATATCAATCCCCATCTTGCTTTTTGGCAGATCGCGCACATGGCCAAAAGAAGATTCCACGGTATAATCCGCGCCGAGGAATTTAGAAATTGTTTTGGCTTTGGTGGGGGACTCAACGATAACTAATGTCTTCATACGGGAAATAGCATAGACGAGTTTGTCAAGATTGTCAAATTATGATAGGATGGGTAATATAGATTTTGTTGCAATTTTGATATATGACCGAGGAAAGAAAAACTAAACCGCCAATCCCGCCAGAAGAGAAAACACCGCGGTTAGTAAGACAGCCGCCGCCACCGGATGTTAGGGGGGAGGAATCGCCGTTTATGCGGCTCGTTGAAAATGCGCGGATTTTTCTCTCTGCCCAAAATGATATTGAGACGGCCTGCCATACTATTGAACGGCGACAGGAATGGTTGAAAAAAAATACAAACGACAAGAGCAAATCGGAAGATGTGCGTCGGGTGACCGTTGCGCTTAAAGAATATAAAGAAGGATTTGTTGGTTTTTTAGCCACTTATCTTGAGGCGGTGAAGCTGGGTGTTCAGACGATGAAAGAATTTTCTAGTTTTTCCGAAGAGGATACCCAACAAGCATTGTCGCAGACGAGGGAGTACGAATCGCTGGAACGGTTGCAACGGATGGTCATGGAGGGGTCGTTTGTTTCCGAAGTGAAACGGATAATCCGTCAGGCAAGGAAATATCTCTTTGATTTTGTTACTAGCGGTGAAATAACAGAGAAAAATCAGAGTTATTGTGAGCAGGAAATGCAGAATATAGAAGCGTTATTAAAAACATTATAATGGTGGTAAAGTTAGAGTTAGAGTCGGTGGCGCAATTCCCCGCTCAAAAAAATAGACCCAGTGGCCAGAATCAGGCCACTATTTTTTTTATATTGTTTTTTGCTCCAATTCAACGCCGCGCGCGGGTCCAGGAAAATTTGGATTTTACTTTTGGGTAAAAATTTTTTGAATCTTCTGGCAATATCCTGCGGGTCGGCCACTTTGCGGAAAGGGTTGACCGTGTTTCTTGTGCAGGCGATGGATTTTGGTTTCAGGGTGGAGAGTTGTTTGATCATTTGGAGGTAATTTTTGTCGGATGAAAAACCAACAATTAAGTTTATTGGTTTAATAGTTGATTGGTTTATTGGTTTGTGTGCTGAAGTGCTGAAGTGCTGAAGTGTCGCCACAGTCGTCCCCATCTTGTCCGGATTGTGCGCGCCGTCAAGAATAATCAGCGGATTTTTTGATACAATCTCCATGCGAAGGGGTTGCTTGGTTTTGGCTAGGCCGGTTTTGATGGCGTTTTCTGGTATGCCGAGAGCCCGAGCGATTTCAATGCATAAAATCGCGTTTTTTACTTGGTGTTCGCCTATGGTTGAAAGGCAAAAAGTTTCGTTTTGATAAATGAATTGAGTATTATTTAAATTAAAATTTGATACGTGATAAGTGGTATGTGATACGTGATTTAATTTGGCTTTGTTTTTTTCACATTCTTTCTCAATAATGCCAACTATTTTTTCATCTCCCTCCATCGTAAACACTTTGCACCCGTGCTTGATTATTCCCGCCTTTTCATAAGCGATTTCCGATTTGTTGTCGCCGATGATGCCGACGTGATCCAGGCCGATGGTGGTGATGACAGCGATGTCTTTACGCGGAATAACATTGCTGGAATCAAATCGTCCGCCACAGCCGGTTTCCAGCACCAGCCATTGAACTTTGTGTCTGGCAAAATAAATAAAACCGATTGCCTCTATTATTTCAAAAAACGAGAGCATATCGTAGGGCGTGGTTCGGATGTATTCGTCAAGTTTTGGTTTAATAAATTCCACCAAATCAATAAATTCTTTTTTGTTCATGTATTGATTGCCGATTTTCCAGCGTTCGGTAATCGCGGTCTGATGGGGGGATTGAGTTGATCCGACTTTTTTGCCGGCGGCTTGGAGAATTGAATGTAAGAAAGCCGTTACTGAGCCCTTGCCGCTGGTGCCGGCGACGTGGATGTAGCGGGGGATTTTCTTTTCCGGATTGCCCAGAATGTTCAGGAAAAATTGCAGACGTTTCAAATAAATGCCGCAGTGGCGCGGGTGATTCATGTATTCTTTGCGCGGGAGGTTTTGCAAAGAAAGAAGATAATTGTAAGTGTCATTAAATGTCATAACAGAAAAAGCGCCTCCGCTGAAAGGAGGCGCGCGGCTTATTTTGTTCGGACGACGAACCGCGGATGGAGCGTAACAAATGGGAGTTTGAAGCTAGTTTTTACTTGCACCAAGCTGAAAAGATAATTAAAGACAATATAAGTAATGGTAATGCCGATCGCCATCAGCATTCGTTCTTTCCAAACGACTGGAATCAGGCCGATCCAGAGCGCCGCTTTCATGTTGAACACCCAGACCCAGAGAGCGCCGCCGACCGCGTGCTGGGTAAAAGTAGTGCCAAGGGCGCGGGCAAAGATAAATTTTTTGTGGAAAGGATACATGATCAGCGGGATGGTCCAATAAAGCGCGAAGTACCAAGCCGCGCGGCTTTCGGGATGCGCCCAAAAGGCGATCATGGCGAGAACCGGGATAGCGAGCGTCCATTTTTGATGTTTGGCAAAATAGAGGACGCCGAACAGCACCGGAAAGAAACGGAGGATGGTGCCGGTGTCCACCGGAAAGCCGGCAAAAGTCCAGTTAATTAACTGCATGAGGCCGACAGTTACGAGCCCCCAGACAGAGCCGACAAACGCGCCGGCGATTGGGCCGTAAAAGTCAAACAAGCTGAAGCGGAGATTCTCCGCGCCGACCAGCTGGCTAAACGGCACTTTCATCGCTCCAAAGCCGACGAGGGCGAAGAGGACGATGAAGAGGATTTTTTTGCGCATAGATTTGGTTATGATTATTAGTTTAATGGTTTATTGGTTGATTGGTTTGATAGTGTGTGTATTAAGATAAGTAGTTCCTGTCCGCACCCTTAAACTATTAAACCAATTAACTAATCGGCATTTTAGCATGGTTTAACGAATAGTGTCAATAAAATAAAAAAGGGATTCCTCGCCCGCGAGGGCTCGGAATGACAGTTTTGTTACCTCGCCAACACATACATCATCCCGCCCAAATTCCGCACTTTTCCTTTCATTTCCATGAGCGTGAGAGTGCTATTTACAGTTGGGCTGTCTAATTTGGATTGTTTGATCAGGCTGTCAACATGAATCGGCTCGCGGGAGAGGTGTTCAAGCAATTTTGCTTCAGTGGGGGAGTCGGGGATGACTTCGCGATTGGAGACGAATTGTTTGATGTCGCGCAGATTCAAGGCGTCAATAATATCTTGAGCGTTTGTTACCGGCAGAGCACCCTGTTTTAATAAATTATTGGGGCCGATGCCGGTTTGCGAAGTGATATTGTGCGGCACGGTAAAGACCTCGCGATTGTTGTCCAGCGAGCATTGGGCAGTGATCAGGGCGCCGCTCGCTTCGCCCGCTTCGGTTACCAGGGTGCCGAGCGACATACCGGCGATAATTCTATTTCGGCGGGGGAAAGTGAATTTGCTTGGCAGGCCGCCGGGCGGGTATTCGGAAATGACTGCGCCGCCGGCCTGAATGATTTTTTCCGCGAGGCGGCGATGCGCGCTGGGGTAGACATGACTGCGATTGATGCCTGAACCGAGCACGGCAACCGTGTTTCCGCCTGCTTGCAAAGCCGTTTCGTGCGCGATGCCGTCTATCCCCAGCGCCAGCCCGCTTATGATGGTAATGCCGGCGCGGGCGAGCTCCGCCACGATTTCCTCGGTAATCTGCCGGCCATATCGGCTGAATTTTCTGGTGCCGACCACGGCCAAGCAAAAATCATCCTTTTTCAATTCGCCGCGGACAAACAGGCAAAAGGGCGGATCATAAATCTGTTTGAGGTTGGCCGGATATTCCGGATCGTTCGGCGTAACGCAATGGATTTTTTCTTGATCTAAAACCTTAGTTATTTTCTCTTCCTCCAGTTTATCCCGCCAGAGCAAAAACGCGGTTGCCAAATCATCTTCCCAGCCAAGCTTTTTGAACTCATCAAAGCCGGCGCTTTTGATTTCCGCGAATGAAGAAAAAGCCGCCGCCAGTTGGCGGTAGCGTTTGGGGGTGATTTTAGGGAAGTAAGATAATAAGATCTCTTTTAGCATTAGGAGGTTGTAGGGAATTATACAAAATTAAACGAAATTATAAAGAATTGAACAGAATTAAAATAAATTAAAAAAAATTTTGTCCAATTTTGTATAATTCCGTATAATTTCGTTTAATTTTTTATCACCTTTTTAATTTCTTCAACCGTCCGCCTTGCCGCCTCATTGAATCGTTTTTTCTCTCTGATTCCAAATTTTCCTAAAACGAATTTTGAAGTATCACTCATCTTTTTTTCCTCTTCGCTCGCGATCCCCACGCGGACTCTGGTAAAATCTTTTGTCCCGAGGTGTTCAATGACTGATTTCACGCCATTGTGTCCGGCGTCGCCGCGGTCGGTCTGGATTTTTATTTCGCCGAGCTTCAAGTCCTTGTCATCGTGAATAATTATCAGATCTTTGGGAGGCAGTTTGTAAAAGCGCATGATGAGATGGGCGGTTTCGCCGGAACGATTCATAAAAGTCATGGGTTTCACGAGCAGGATATTTTCGTCTTTTATTTTTACTTCAGAGACTTCGGCGTTGAATTTTTTGGAGAGCGACCAGTCGGAAACGCCGTATTCTTTAAATTTTTCACACAGAGCGTCAACAACCATAAACCCGGCGTTGTGGCGCGTCTTCTGATAATCTTTTCCCGGATTGCCGAGGCCGATGATTATTTTCATAATGATACGAAATACGAAAGAATACGAAATTACGAAAGACAGTTAGTATTCATTTATTATTCTTTTTATCACGACCCCTTCTTGCGTAAAGCTGGCAACAATTCCTAATTTTAAATTTAATGTGGATAAGTATTGTTTTGTCTGTTTTAAATTGAGTATTGGTATCATCTTGCCTCTTTTTAACTCTAAAATAATTTTATCTTCAATTAAAAAGTCTAAAAAATATTTTCCCACAATTTTATCATTAAACTTTAACGGCACATAGACTTGTTCTCTGAATTTAATTTTTTCTTTCAATAATCCAAGAACAACGGCTTTTTGATAATATTTTTCATGATGTCCGCCACCCATTTGTCTATACACTTCAAATAATACTCCGTTAATACGGAAACTAAGTTCCGGATAAAGTAAGTCGTTTTTTCTCAATATATATTGTTTACCTCCTTGTGGCATAAAATATAATATTCTTCGTAAAGTTTATTTTCGTAATTTCGTATTCTTTCGTATTTCGTATCTATTTATTTCTTCATCTTCGTCAGCTTAATCACAATCGGCGTACCCAAAAAGTCAAATCGTTCTCTTAATTTGTTTTCCAGATAGCTGACATACGAACTGTGCACCGATGTTTTTGGCTTGATGAAGAGTTCAAAAATGGGCGGGGCGGTATTGATTTGCCGCAGACCCATGAGTTCCGGGTGGCGGGTGCCTTTGCCTCGGCTGGGTTGTTTATTTCTGACGCAATTTTTCAAAAATGTTTCCAGATCGCGATCAGTAATTGTCGTCTGCCGCGCTTGCCATACGGTCATAATGAGCGGGAAGATTTTGTGGGTGTTTAGGCCGGTTTTGCCGCTGACGAGCATGATGGGCGAGAATTTCAGATGGGGGAAATAAACCAGCGCTTTTTTTTTCACTTCTTTTTGATTTTTTTCGCTGTTGTCGTCGGACAGATCCCATTTATTTACTAAAATTATAACACTTTTTGATTTTTTTTCTAAAAGCCCGCCCAGCTGCATATCTTGGCTGGAGATGGTTTCATTGCCATCAATCACAAAAAGCGCCAGGTCTGATTCTTCTATTGAGTTCAGACTTTTGCCAATACCCTCCCACTCCAAACCGCCCTCCACTTTGGTTTTTCTTCTAATACCGGCAGTATCAATAAAATCAATCAGCTGATTTTCGTATTTAACCAGAGTATTGTGGGATTCACGCGTGGTATGCGGCAGGGCATTGACAATTGCTTTTTCTTCGCCAATCAGCTTGTTGAAGAGCGAGGATTTGCCAACATTTGGCTTGCCAATGATGCTGATTTTGATAATTGGTTCTTTTTTTTCCTTAAATTGTTTCGGCCTTTTTTTAATCTGGCCGCATTTTTTGAATAGTAAATCAAGCAGGTCGCCGATATTTCTGCCATTGGCGGCTGAAATTAAAAAGGGGTGGCCGAGGTTGAGCCGGCTCCAGACACTATGTTCAATCTCCATTTCTTTGTTTTGGCTGTCAACTTTATTAGCTACCAAGACAATTGGTTTGCCTGACATTTTTAATTTTTTGGCCAACTCTTTTTCTTGCGGCAAAATACCATATTCAACATCCGTAACCATTACGATGATATCAGCATGTTTAATGGCGATTTCTGTCTGTTTAATAATTTCATCTTCCAGCGGGACATTGTCGGTAAAGGCTAGTCCGCCCGTGTCAATTATTTTTAGTTCTTTGCCGCGCCAAAGAGCCGCACCTTCATTACTGGTGCGCGTAGTTCCGGGGATGTTGGAAACAATCGCTTTTTTTTCTTCAATTAAGCGATTGAATAAAGTTGATTTGCCGACATTAACCCGGCCGACGAGGGCGACGACGGGGAGATTGTCAGATTGGATTGCGGCTGGAGTGGCCATATAAATGTAATCCTAATATACGGATGACATCCGAATCTACGAATATCCGAATAGTGTAAATTTAACTCATTCGGATATTCGTAGATTCC
Source organism: Patescibacteria group bacterium (assembly GCA_041658785.1). Lineage (GTDB taxonomy): Bacteria > Patescibacteriota > Patescibacteriia > Magasanikbacterales > UBA922 > JAHJGG01. The sequence goes on along the minus strand of JBAZZL010000002.1, from coordinate 14,683 downwards.
AATAAAATTTCTTGCATTTGGATTATTTTATTCATTAAAATTTTCTCCCAAAATAATCAAAATATCAGTCGTGCTGGCAGCAGATATGCCGTAAGGAGCGGCTTGTTTTATGGGGATGCGCAGTTCGTTTTGCAGGCCGGCCAAGACATCGCTGGGATTTTTATCTGAAATCGTAAATATTCCACTTTCCGCTTGCGGCCGTTCTTGGGTATTTCCTATTTTCGTTACTTGAAATCCGTTGTCTTCAAGCGTTTTTTTTATCCGCATGGCCATTCCAGCGTTCCAGGCGCCGTTTTGTATTTCAATGTTTGCCGTGGTGTACACAGGCTTTGTTTGCGCGGGCGTATCGTCAAAATAGGAAGGCAGTTTTTCTTCAAATATATTTTTGATGAGAGAATTAATTTGTTTGAAATCACCGCTTTTTGGCTCAAGGATAAATGCTCCATCTTCGGTAAAAGAATTTTGCAGGTATCCTTCCGGACTGGTATCCAAAACCAGCCTGACGATGTTCGTGGTATCAATTTCTTTTGCAAATTTTATTAAAGCAATAGTGTCGGGGAATTCCATGTTTGTCGTAATATGTCTGTTAAGCGTTTTCATTATATTATTTATTTTTACTGGATTGGCCAGAGTTCCAAATGATAATATCTTATCTTTGAGCGCAAGAATCAGCTTTTGCTGCCTTTTGGCGCGGGCAAAATCAGAACCTTCGTCGTTTGAGCCGTGGCGCGAACGGACATATTGGAGCGCTCGTTTTCCATCCATGGTTTGGACCCCGGCTGAGAAAGTCAATGTTTGGTATTCTTCATTTTGCGCCGGATAAAGCGAATCTGTGAATGGACGCTCAACATTGATAGCCACGCCATTCATTTCGTCTACGATTTCTTCAAAAGCTTTGAAGTCAATACGGACATAGTATTGGATAGCGATGTCAAAAGTATCTTCTACAACTTCGGCCGCAAAGGCCGCGCCCCAATCTTTTTTTTCTGCTTCGCCATAGGCATTGGCATGGTTGATTTTATTCCATCCGTGGCCGGGGATTTTGGCTCCCAGATCTCGCGGAATTGATATCATCGCAATTTGGTTTGTGGATGGTTTTATACTGGCGATAATAATGGTATCAGTCAGAAATGGACCATCATGCCCAATACCGCCCATCCCCAGTAAAAGCAAATTTATCCGGTCGTCGCGAGTTCCTTCCAGTACCGCATCTCGGTTGAATACAAAGTGGCCGATTCTCTTTAGCAGTCCTTCTGGTTTTTTGGGTGCGAGGGTGACTGGATCATAATCCGCAGGATCGTCTGGCATTTGATACTTTATAGAGCCGTAGGCAATACAGCCGGCAAAAAATATCAGCAAGGCAAGGCCTATAAAAAAAATAGATCGTCTGGGAGATCGCTGTGGTTCCTGTGGATCTTTTTGGTCTGTTGTTTCTAAAAAATTGAGCGGCTGGTTTTCCATACTGTTCATCCTATACTATCCATATTATACTATAGCGGATTTTTTGTATATTTGCAAGATTGCGCTGAATTATTTTGTTTGCTTTCGCGCAACGTATATGCTATGATATATACGGGTACATTAATATATACGGGTACATTAAAAAAGTTTTCTTATCGGCCGAGACAGGGTAATAATAAGGCGATAAGGAAACGGCTGGTTTAAGTAAAAAATATGCCAAAACAAATTAACGAAACAACATTAGTTGGAGATGTTCTGCATGAGTGGACGATTCAGGAATATGAGCGGCACGAGCGCGGAGTTTTGTGGTATATACTGGGAATAACGATAGGACTGGGTTTGGTATTATTTGCGATGTTTACCGGCAATTTTTTGTTTGCTTTGATCATTATTTTGTTCGCGGTAATTTTGTTTTTACAATCCCATCAGGAACCGCTGCAAATACCGTTTAAAATTTCTGAACTCGGGATTATAGTAAGCAATCGTTTTTATGCTTGGTCGGAATTTAGTTTTTTTTACATTATCTATGAGCCGCCGCATGTAAAGACTCTTTTTTTGGAAACTTCAAGCACATTTCGCCCGGTTCTCCGCATTCCGCTCTTGGATATGAATCCAATTGAGATTAGGCACACATTAAAAGAATTTTTAAAAGAGGATGTGGATAAAGAAGAAGAACCTTTGACGGATCGGATGGCTAGGAATTGGCGGATACACTAAGACGCGACACATAATGCAGACAACATGACACAAAATAAAAACTCGTCCGCCAGCTGGCGGACGAGTTTTTTGTGCGCCTAGCAGGAATCGAACCTGCATTACGAGATCCGCAATCTCGCGTTCTATCCATTAAACTATGGGCGCTTTAATATTGCCAAAAGTATAATAAAAAAACGGGTATCAGTCAAGGCATTTTCCTTGAGAGAAGATTTTGTGCTACAATTGATTTGCTATGAATTTGAAAACCAAAGTTACTGAGTTAAATCGCGTTGGCAAGACGTTGGAAAGAAAACTAAGGCGCCTGGGCGTGGAAATTGTCCAAGACCTGCTTTTTTATTTCCCGTTTCGCTATGAAGATTATAGTCAAGTTACCCTGATTAAAGACCTAAAAGACGGCATGCAGACTACAGTAAAAGGCAAGATTGAGATTATCGCCAACAAGCGCAGTCCGCGCAAGCGCAAAATTATCACCGAGGCGGTGGTGGCGGACGAGACTGGCAGAATTAGAGTTATTTGGTTTGGTCAGCCGTTTATTACCAAGATTTTAAGAGTGGGGGATAATGTTTATCTTTCTGGCAAGGTTAGCGGCGATATGTTTGGGGTGACGATGAAAGGACCATCGTACGAAAGAAACAAGAAACAAGAAACAAGAAACAAAGATGATGTTGTGAGTACAACGCATACAGCTAGAATAGTTCCGATGTATTCTTTGACTTCCGGAATAACCCAGAAACAGTTGAGATTTTTGATGAGTCAGGTGATTGGCGAGGCGGAGAAAATTGACGAATGGCTGCCGGAGGAAATTTTAGAGAAAGCTGATTTGATTACTCTGCCGTTCGCGTTAAAAGCGATTCATTTTCCAGAAACCAAGGAAGAGTTGAAACAGGCCGAGCGGCGGCTTAAATTTGGCGAGTTGTTTGTTTTGCAGTTGCGGGCCGAGATGATTCGCCAGTCAATGAAGCGTTACCAGGCGTCGCGGATTAAATTTAAAGAAAAGGAGACGCGGGAATTTGTCCAGTCACTGCCGTTCACGCTGACCCGCGATCAGAAGATCGCGGCGTGGGAGATTTTGCGGGATTTGGAAAAAGGGGAGCCGATGAATCGTCTGTTGGAAGGGGATGTCGGTTCGGGAAAGACCGTGGTGGCCGGCATCGCGGCGTATAACGCGGCGCTGAACGGGCTGCAGACGGCGATTATGGCGCCGACGGAGATACTTTCAAAACAGCACTTTGAGACATTAAAAAAGTTATTTTCTGACCGTCCGATGGTATTGTTGACCAGTGAGGAAATTGGAAATTGGAAATTGGAAATTGGAGATGGTTCAAAAAGAAAGATGAGAGAAGAAACTTTGAAGTTAATTAGAGAGGGCGAGGTGCAAATAATTGTTGGCACTCACGCACTTTTGACCGAGGATGTTGAGTTTAAAAATTTAGGTTTAGTGGTAGTGGACGAACAGCATCGGTTTGGGGTGGAGCAGAGAAAAGTGATTAGAGAAAAATCCGGTTTCACTGAAGTTGCGTCGGATAAATCCGGACAGAAGAATACCGTGCCGCATTTCTTGAGCATGACGGCGACGCCGATACCACGGTCGTTTGCGCTGACGATTTACGGGGATTTGGATTTGTCCATTATCCGCGAACTGCCCGTGGGACGGAAGCCGGTAAAGACGCGCGCGGTAGAGTCGCGGAGTAGAGAGAAGGCGTACGGGTTTATACGTTCGCAGGTTGAGACAGGAAGACAGGTTTTTGTTATCTGCCCGCTGATTGAAGAAAGAACTTTGAGCCGGAAGCCGGAAGCTGGAAGCCGGAAGCCGGAGATTGATGGACAAGTTACAAGTTATCCCGCCGCAACGGGATCCCGCTCGCTGCGGGACAAGTTACAAGTTACACATTTTGACGAAAAGAAGAGTGTATTGAGAGAGTACGAGAAGTTATCTAAAAATATTTTTCCAGATTTAAAAGTCGGTTTTTTACACGGAAGGATGAAGACCGGCGATAAAGACAAGACAATGGAACAATTTAACAATGGAACAATCAACGTATTAGTTTCCACATCAGTGGTGGAGGTCGGCGTGGACATTCCGAACGCGAGCGTGATGATGATTGAGGGGGCGGACAGGTTTGGTTTGGCGCAACTGCATCAGTTTCGCGGACGGGTTGGGAGAAGCGAGCATCAATCGTATTGTTTTTTGTTCACAGACAGCGACAGCGAAAAGGTGAGAGAGCGGTTGGCATATTTTGAAAAAGTAACGGACGGATTCAAAGTTGCCGAGTATGATCTGAAAACGCGCGGTCCGGGCGAGGTGTACGGCACGGCCCAGAGCGGGATGATGAATCTGCGGCTCGCGACCTTTCATGACCATGAATTAATAAAACTCGCGCGGGAATTGGCGCGGGGTATTGATTTTGGGAAGTATCCGGCGTTGAGAGAGAGGGTGAGGGAATGGGAGGGGAGGGTGCATCTTGAGTAATTTCTAATTCACCTAATTTCTAATTCACCTAATAAAATTTCCAATTGCCAATACCCAAATGTTGAAGATCGAGAGTCAAAGACTGAAAGATCGGAAGACCGAAAGATTGTGTGGAACCATATTAGTGATTGATGGTTTGGAGTCATTACCCTGTGTCTGCTCTTGACACTGGGTTTTTATTTTGGTATGATTTTTTCATCAACAGCCTGAGGTTTGTTCGCAAGGGAAGCGAACACAAAACCGAAGGCCATAGTCAGAGAGGTCGCGATGAGTCTTGTGAAGATCGAGGTATTCTCCAGTCAGTTTGGGGGTCATGTGGTCGTGGGACGCAATGGGAAGCTCGACACTACTCTTCGGGCGAAGGTAGCCCTGGCGTTCCGGAAGGAGCGCTTGGATGCTGACGCCATCGTCAAGGGTAGTGGACACAAGGTAGAGATCCTCGTTCGAGATGGAGCGGTCATCGGCATGCCTTCTCATCTGGAGGACAGGCCGAAACTGGTGGAAGAGTTGAGCGCGATCTTCTAGCCATCGTCGTTTCCCACCGGCCTCAAAGACCTGAGGCCATAGTTTCTTTCCAACTCCCTGCCATTTCGGGCGGGGACCCACCAAGGAGGGTGGGGTGTACGTGTGAAATACCGCGTCCCCCAACCCTTGTCAACGCGCGGTAGCGTGATAGCGCGTGTTGATGAATAAAAAATCACCAAGAGGGTTGGTGGTTTTTTGTTTATGATAGTGCTGTTCAGATTTTCCAGTCCATTATAGCTATTTTTTACCAATTTTTTTGTCTTCTGCCAGGGATACTGCCAATCACGGCAAGTTCATCGACTGATCCCAATTATATATGAAAAGTATGCCCTCCAGGATGAGTAAAATAATCAAGCAAATGATAGTGATCAGGCGAGTGTGCTGAACGTTTTTCAAGACTCGTCTTATCACCCAACGGACGATGTGATATTGTCCTATAATAAAGGAGATTAAGGATAATATGAGGAAGAGTTGAAAAAGAATGGTGTACATATTTAGATGAATACAATGAATAGATGTCATGATCAGGAGGGAAGCGGTGGCTGTTCGCTTGGTAGAACCAAGCGAACAGCCACCATGTGTGTCAGGAGAGAGAATGTCAGCGGCAGTACCAGACCGAACTGCCGTGGGTGTGGGTGTCATTCCAACCGTGGCCGATCTGGATTGAGCAGTTTCTGGTGCCGTTGCAGAATCGACCCCCCAAGATCGATGGAATCTTCATCATTTCAGCCCAGCAAGGAGCGAACCTTTGGCTGAGTGCACGGAAACAGTCGCTACCTGCCCGACCGCCGTCCCGGTCCCACCAGCCGTTGCATTTCCGGCAGGAAAGATCCCTGGTATAATTGAGTCCCTGTTCGACTTGCTGATACTCTCCTTGATCTATACTGTGATCGTGGAGAGGGCGGCTCTGGGAGTGTTGATGGTCGAACTGGAGCGGGACGAACATCTCCATCATACCAGGCTCTTGAGGAATGTCAAAGGTGGCCAGCGTGGAGGTAGTGCCATCCACTTCGTCGTACTTCACAGTGATGAAGGAATCTTCGCCGGTGATAGCGAGCTGGAAGGTACCATCGTGGTCGGTGACAGTGTGTTCGCTTCCTAGTTCGATGGTGAAGTCGGCGAGACCGACTTCGGTACTGCCAGTTGTGATCTTCTCCAGGAGCTCCACCTCCTGGGGGTTGTCCGCGAACTGACCTGAGTCAATGGTTTCCTGCGCTAGTTGCTGGAGTGTCTCATCGTACTCCAGTCGGCCGATCATTTGGCCGTAGAGGACTCCCTCCGTCGTCCGTTGGAAGCGCAGATTCAGGTTCACAGTGAAGTGCTGTGGCACGTCACGGTTGTCACGCGGCTGTGGCACCTCCTGCCGACTCTCCGTCCCGCAGGACAGAAGCGATAACATGAATCCACCAACTGCCAGATTTTGTTTTAAATCTCTCATGACTTCTCTCTTTCCTTTTTTTGTTTGTCTTTCTTAATCACACCACGCGATGCTTAATTACACCACGCCGCGATTAAGTCAGACAGAACGTATAAAGAACCAGAGGTAGTAAATCATAGAGAGAGAGAGTTCAAGGATGAGGTGTGGATAAGTGTATGAGGTGTATAAAGAAATCGAGGTTGTGGCGATTTACTTTTTCATAAGAGCGAGAATCTTCTTTACTTCCCGCGCGTCAATGAGCTGGTGGGTGAGATATTTGTGCAGGATGCTGGAAACAAAGGTCTGGTAGGGGAGGCATTCTTGTCTGGCGATTTGTTTTAACTCCAAAAGTTCCGTGCCGTTTAGCCGCAGACTGATCGTATGGTCTTTTCTGGCCTTTGCCATTGCTTGCCCGAATCTCTGTTTTTCTTCAGTGGAAACGGGCACGAATTCTTCAACGTGGTCATCAATCCATTGTTCTTCGGGATCAAGTTTTATTTTCTTTGGGTCCATATATTTTGTGGTATTTTCTGCTTTAGGAGAAGGAGGAGTTTGTTTCGTCTCCCTTCTCCTTTTAGGAGAAGGGCAGGGGATGAGGTGTCGCGGGCAGTACCATAAGAGATGAATTTATAAATACCTTCATTGGGCGGTGCAAACAGGGGGTGGGTGGTGGCTCGACAATCTCTCTGTTTCCCAGGGCTGGCGGTAATCCGACAACTCATCCTCTGTCTCCTTCCCTTATGAAGGGAAGGAGGACTCGTTAAGAAAGTTTATCCTTAATTCAATCGTTAACCGCGCTTTCTCTTCTAAAGGAAAATGACCTAACGATTGAATTTTAATTGAACCCGCTTAATGGGTTCCCTTTCCCTTCATAAGGGAAAGGGACAGGGATAGAGTTGTCGGACTACCGCCAGAGAAAGTTGGAGCACCATCGCTCGGATTAACTGCCAGACAGAGGATGAGTTGTCGGGCGGTCGCAGACTACGCCGACATTTTGATCAACTCCCCGATATTCTTCACATCCGCCGCCTTAATCTTCGCGCTCGCTCCGCTCCTCAAACGGGTAATCACCCGCTTCATCCCCAAATTCTCGCATTCTTTAATTCTTCTTTCCACCTGCTTGACTGATCTAACTTCGCCGCCCAGCCCCACTTCACCAAATACCACCAAATCAGCCCCCAGCGCCTTGTTTTTGTACGCGCTGGCGATTGCTAGGCATACGGCGAGGTCAGTAGCTGGCTCGTCGGCTTTGACTCCGCCGACAATATTGAGATGAATATCGTATTGAGCGAGATTTAATCCCGCGCGTGTTTGCAGTACCGCGGTCAAAACATGCAAACGATTCAAATCAAACCCGCTGGCTTTGCGCACCGGGTAGCCAAAAGAAGTTTTACTTACTAATGCTTGCACTTCCACGAGGAGCGGCCGCGTTCCTTCCATGAGACATGTTACCACACTGCCTGGCATGTTTTCGCCGCGTTCGTCCAGCAAGTATTGCGAGGGATTTTTTACTTCTTTTAGTCCCGCTTCAGCCATTTCAAAAATTCCCACTTCGTCGGTTGAGCCGAAGCGGTTTTTCGTTGCTCTTAAAATTCGTAGGTTATGATGCTGGTCGCCTTCAAAATATAAAACCGTGTCAACGAGGTGTTCCAGCATTTTTGGGCCGGCGACGGAGCCGTCTTTCGTTACATGACCAATAATGATTATTGCGGGACTTACGGGACTTACGGATAACGGATAATCCTGATTTACGGATAGCGAGTTGTTTGTTTTTGCTGTTTCAAGAAGTTTGGCGGCGCAGGCGCGGATTTGGGTGGGGTTGCCGGGTTCGCCGGCGACTTCGTCCGAGTAGATAGTTTGAATAGAATCAATGATGGCGAGGGGTGGCGAATCTTTCTTTATTGTCGCGCAGATCGTTTCGGTGTTTGTCTCGTTGGCAAGCTGGAGAGAAGAAATTGGAAACTGGAAACTGGAAACTGGTGTTGAAGCCAATGTTTTCTCTTCCTGTTTCAAGTTTCTAGTTTCCAGTTTCAACAATCGCTTCGCCCTCATCGCAATTTGTTCAACCGATTCTTCGCCGGAGATGTAGAGAGTATTTTTCACCGACGCGGCGAGTTGCAAGGCGAGCGTGGACTTGCCAATGCCCGGCTCGCCGCCGAGCAAGATTAAACTGCCCGGCACGATCCCGCCGCCTAAAACTCTATCCAATTCACCAATACCTGTCATTATTCTTTTGACATTCGTCATTTCTATTTCATGCAAACCCTTTGTCCGCGCCACAGGATGCTCGGACTGGTTTGTATTTTTTTCCAGGTATTTTGTCTGTTGTTCAATCGTTCCCCACTTCCCGCACTCCAAACAACGCCCAACCCATTTCTGGTATTGAGCGCCGCAGTTGGAACAGATAAAAATAATATTTTTTATTTTAACCATAAAAATATTCACTTCAAGTCAAGGCATTGGTGTTGGCCAAGCTATGGACATGTTTCCAACTCCCTCGTGATTCTTATTAAGTGGTAGATATATAATATTATTATTATGTCCTTGAACATAGTATGGAACGTCAGGAAGTGCTCCTGGCGTGCCTGCCGATGCTGTTTCATCGCCGCCATCTATCCATTCCCAAGGAGTGTCAAAAGGAGGGGTAGTAAGCAAGTTAACCAGACTTATCGCATTTTGGGTTGGTAAATGGGCTGTGGGAAGGCTCGGATCTTCAACCAGCAGATTTAATTCTGTTCCGTGGTTTACTCTTACATATTGATTATAGATATTCATCGCGTAACTTATTCTACTTGGATTTAATTCTGGATTTCCATAATCAGCGTCAGAAAAAGTTATGGATCTAATTGCGCCGAGAGAATCAATGTTATCCAATTTGTCGGCAATTTTATTCAAGGCATTGCCTCCACGACTGTGGCCGCTCATGGAAATGACAAAGTTTTTTGGAATATTTGGAAATTGAGTATTGATCCATAACACGACATCTGCTTGAAAATTGTCCATTGCAAAGTCTGACATACTGCCTCGAGATGGATATTGGACGCCATCGACAGTTTCACCTCTATCGCCTGCATCGCCAGGTCCAGGAAGATAGTTTCTTGTTGTACTGCCATCCTTGTCTGCTGACCATGGCAATTCAGGGAAGACAAAAATGAAATTTCTTCTCGCGTCCTGCATGGTTTTGAGTTGAGGAATTACTCTTTGATTAATATTTAATTGGCTGTCAAAACCGTTGTTGCCATGGAAATAATAAATTAATTCAACCGGATTATTCCAGTTGACACTGCAAGGCACATAAATTATTGTGATTCTGCCAACATCTTTTCTATACAATCCGTCCGCCTGACCGTTTGAGCCAAATTTGGTAATTAAGGTATTTCCTATTAAATTTTTTTCGTTGGCGGCGTTTTCCCAACGATTTTTTACAGATTCTATTGATGATTCAGGAGTTGAATCGCTGGCAATGGTGGTTCCAGCTGTGCTGTCGCAGGTGGCCAAGGCGCCAACAGGCACGGTGTTTGCTCCACCCGCGCAAGAGCCGCTTTCTAGCTGGCGCACCAAGTCGGTTGAATCTATCAGGCCATTTGGACCTCGGCCTGCTACCAGGTAGCTTTTACATTTTTCTTCTGCATTAGTTATATTAATTTCTTCTCGCGGACACCAGTTCAAGGTGACATTACCTGTTCCAAAGTATCCGAATCCTGTGTCAAAACCGCCTGCTTGACCATAATTACTACCATCATAAACTTCCAGATGCAGCATACCGCAATAGCTGGCTATGCCTAGAAGCGCGCCAGGTTGGACAGTATTTCCCACATCAAGAGTTACAGATGATTTGTCCAATTCGCCATAATTAATGATCTTGTTTAGCGAAGGGTGGAAAATTAAAACGCCGACACCTCTGTATTTGCCATTGTCATTGTCTTGAGAGTTTGGAGAGTTTGTTACCACTCCCCAGCCTTTATCGCATTTTGACATTCTTTCGCTAATTGAAATAACAGTGCCCTCTGCTACCGCTACCACTTGCCCGGGCGGCTGGGTATGGATGTCTATTCCGGTGTGACATCTGTTATTTGTAGAAGAACAAAGGTCATTTGTGTCAGTTCGTACTTCACCAAAGTTGTAGTTAATTCCCATTTGGTTATATTCATCCGCGGCGCCGGTTGTATCAAGACTGCCCGAGGCGAGAGGAAAAGCGCAGGCGACATTGAGGGTGGTGGGACGGCCTCCTTCAGGTCTGATATACTGCACTTTCAAATTTTTGAACTGCACCAGCTCAGGGTTGATTGTCCACAAGATAACGTATGATCCCACAGCGAGGATGAGCCCGATGATCGCGCCGGCTATTCTTTTTTTTGCTTTGTTGACCGACTCTTCCTGGCGCTCTCCGCCTAATTTTGTCAGCACATTGGTGATGACATTGCCTGGCAGCATATATTGAATGCCGGAAACGATGATCATGAGGACCGCGATGATGCCGGCGGCGCCTACTGCCCATTTGTACACCGCGGCCAGATATTCGCCCAAAAAGGGGATATAGACATAGACCGAACCGTCTGGCTCTCGCACCGCGGTATTTGCCACATCTTGCGGACTGCTGAATGTCAGGCCCGGTAATTTGATCCTTGGTTGCGGCTGGCAGATTATGCCTAGTATTTCGTCTGACGCGTTTGCCGGATTTCTGTTTTCCAGTCCTTCGGAGCGGGTTCCAGCGGTAGTGCCGAGAACTTGCCAGACGCTGCTTACGCCGGTATCTACATTGTCGCATGGACTGTCTTGGCTGGTTTGCGCGTTTGTTGCCATTGGCAAGAAAATAATCGCAAACACAAAAAAAATCATTGCCATCCATGCCAGCAGAGGTTTTTTATTATTAGCGTGTTTTGTCATAATTGGAGTAAAGTTTTCCATCCAGTAACTGTTGTTTGGTTTTCAATTTGGACGTTATTAAAAAATATCGCGGGGACTGATTGAATATTCAGCGCTATTCCCAGCTGTTTCGTGGTTTCTAAATATGACGCAACCTCGCCAGACTCAAGGCACGATTGCAATATTTCGGGATTTAGATTAATTTGTTCCGCTATCGCGCTTAGTATGTTTGGAGATAGTTCCATTTGGTTGGAGAAAGCGATAGTTTTAAATTCTTCAAATTTATTTTGTTTATTGGCGCAAAACGCGTATTTATGAGCGGTACCTGATGGATAGGGTAAAAAAATTACCGGCAGAGGCTTCCAGATAATTTTTATTTTATTCGGATGTTTTGCCAGCAACTCTTTGAATATCGCGTCTTGTTCGGCGCAGTGTCCGCAGGCAAGATCTTCAAAAGCAATAAGAGTGATGGGAGCTTTTTTGCCGCCCATAATCGGGTCATCCGGGGAAATTGGTATTTGCAGTTTAGCAGTCTTTGGTTCCACCGTTTCTTTTTCTTCTGTTTTTTTTGGCTGCAGCGGTTCGTATTGAAGCGCGCGCACAAACAAGGCAAAAGCCACGATGAGAATTGCCGGAAGCAAGATAAATAAAATGTGTCGAGTTTTGATCATATCTATAGCGCTAATTGGAAAAGGCCCTCTTGTTTTTTGTCGGTAAAATATAGATTTCGGCCGTCATCGCTTAAAAACATTGATTTAATTGTGCGGGATTCATCCGTTTCAATTGGAGCGCGCAGGCCGGTCTCAGTATCAATTCTATAAATAGTATCAGCCGTGTCGTCGGCGGTCTGCGGGGCAAAACCGGCGCCGCGTTTTAGAGAATTCGGCGCTGCGCAATAGACAAATCTTTCGTCCGCGAACGCGCATTTGTCTGCCCAGGTATTAATATTAAGAATTTTTCTGCCCGTGCCGATTTCATCGCCTTCCGCGTTTTCTATCCACAGCTCCGGCTTGTAATCGTTGCGCGCGTTGTACACGCTGTAAAGCAGCCTTTTTCCTGATGGCGACCATTGGCTGATGATCCCTCGGCCTTCCACGATTGTTGATTTGAAATTTTCTCCGTGCAGGCCGACAAACAGCACTTCCTGCCGGTTGGCTCCTTGCGGTTCGCCGGTCAAAGAGAGAGCCACTATTTGCTTATTTGGAGACCAGTCTACGGTAACTTTGTCAGCGTTATTTCCCATCGGTTCAATGAGTTCAATGTCATTGCCCTCTGGACTGGCTGTTATTAGCCAGCGATTTTCTGGAGCCAGACCAATGCTTTTTGATGCTATTTTGTCACCTAATGAAGAAAAAGAGAACTCTTCCCAATGTTTTGGCAAGGTAACTTGTTTTTTGGTCGCGAAATTATAGTAGATGTTGGCGCCGTCAGGATATTCCAGAACAGCTTCATCTTTGGTTGGCGACCATGTTACTGTATCAACACGATAAAATGTCTGGTCGCTCAAGACTTCTGTGGTTCCATCTTTGTTCAGACGATAAAATTTTCCATCTATATTATTATAAAATCGAACTCTGCCGGCTTTGTCAGCTTGAGGATTTTTTATTGAATTATCTATCACTTGAGTAATGCGCGGTTTGGCTTCTTCTGTCGGGGCTGGAATTCTGGCGCTTGGCAGAGCGCTGGGAAGCGTCCGCGGCTCTTTCACCGCCGGCCTTTCTTCTCTGCCTGTTGCCGCGGCGGGAAATTCTCCGGGCGTTCCGATGCCCGGCCTCTCTGCAACCGGAGCTTTTTTTTCTGGAGCAAAAAACACGCGGTAGAGAAGGTAACCGATTACTATCGTCGCGATAATGAATATTATCAAAAAGATGATGCGTTTTTTGTCCATAGGATGGAGGGATTAGTAAGTAATTTATTCAGCGCTTATTTCTCCTTTTGGAGAGATTGGGACGTCTGCTAGAGGGTCATGTTTATATTGAAATTTGAGTATAAAAAGAACAAAAGCGTGGCTTACTAGACAGGTAATTCCATATAGCGCCCACAAAAGGCGGAATCGCGATTTAAGATAGCTTTTTGTTTTTTTGGATTGCCTAAAATATAGAAAACAAAGAATAATTATAGCTGGTAAATCTAGTATAAAATATAAAATTTCTCCGACCGCTGGAATCAACAGCACGAGCAAGACAGGAAGATAGATAATGTCGCGCAGAACCATAAAAGTTATGGCGACAGCGATGCCTTTTATTTCTTTTTCTTCCTCCTTTTCTTTTTCTGCTTTTTTTTTCTCCTCTCCTCCTGAATTTTCTTGTTGTTGGGCTCGTTCCGCGTCTTTGTCTCTTTTCATATCCGCGGCGGCGGTTTGTTCGTCTTTTGCTTTAGTTTCTTCTTCGCTAGCTTCAGCTTTTTTTTCTTTATCCTTTTTGTCTTCACTCTCGCCTTCATCTCCACCCTCTTCCTTTCCTTCGCCTTCGCCTTCACCGTCTGTGCCCTCTTCACCTTCACCTTCGCCTTTATCTTTATTTTCACCACTGTCTTTTTCATCTTCGTTTTTATCCTCACCCTCACCCTCACCCTCACCCTCACCCTCATCATCCTCGCTCGGTTTTAAATTCATCCCGCCATAGTCTCCCGGACCGAATTGAGGCTCATCTTCACTTTCACCACCGCCTTCTTCACCCTTGCTTTCTTTATCATCGCCTTTATTTTCGTCCTTTTTATCTTCGCCTTTGTCTCCGCCCTTATCCTCTTCACCTTTTCCTTTTTCACCCTCACCCTCACCTTTATCTTTATCTTCGCTTTTATCCCCGCTTTCACCATCATCTTTGCCTCTATCTTCATTTTTAGGATTCTTTTTTTCTTTCCCTCTTTCTTCTTCATCTGCCAACGCGTTATTCATTTTTTCCCAATAATCTCCTTTGCCAAGGCCCATTTTGTCTGCCAGCGCGTCCATTTTTCCTGGTTTTTTGACCGGCTCTTTATCTTTAGTTTCACCTTTTCCTTCTTCGCCTTTGCTTGTTTCTTTGGCATCAGGTTTTGTTTCTTCGCCTTTTGTCTCATCAGGTTTTGTTTTATCTTCTCCATCCTTTTCTTTTTCACTCGGTTCGCCAGTTTCATCTTTTCCCTCCCCTCCCTCCCCGCCTTTTTTGCCGTCTTCATCTTTTGGTTTGCCTTGTTCATCTTTTTTTTCGTCTTTTCCATCATTATTTTGTCTTTCGGCATCTTTACTA
>JBAZZL010000001.1:0-83230 GCA_041658785.1 Patescibacteria group bacterium | reverse complement strand
GGCTTCCTTACCCTAACCCATTTCCGGCTTCCTTACCCTAACCCATTTCCGGCTTCCTTACCCTAACCCATTTCCGGCTTCCTTACCCTAACCCATTTCCGGCATCCTTACCCTTGCCCCAACCCTCACGCTAATTCACCTTTAAATTCCTTATCTGAACCGTACTCTCCACATGCAAAGGAACAGGCGACTCGGTCGGATCTTTTTCCAGCTCCAAGGCCGCGCGCACCATACGGACAGCGGTAACATTAACAGGTTGTAGAAGAGGCGTGGAAGTGCCAGCGTAGGATTCGTTAAAATAGAAAAACAACGGCGATTCTTGTTCTAGATTTACCACATCATGCGCTATTTCCACGAGCGTTTCCGTGCTCGTTACATAACGCAAAGGGTTGCCAGTCGGATTAACCACTCCTTTCTTGATCGTCGTTCCTGCCAAAAAATACCGCACGCGCTCCCGCTCGCTGTCATTATCCACGTTAGCAAAAAAAATCAATTCATAAGGAGCGGCGAGCTCAATTGGATATGAGCCGATGCTGGATTCTTCGGCCCGGCGCACATGGTTAACAATCTCTTGCAAAACGCGCCTCCCGTCGTTTTGAGTAGAAAGCTGTTCCCAAATAATGCCATTATACCGCAAACTGGAAATAATAAACCAAGCAACGGCGAGGATGATGAGGGAGAAAATGCCGAGAGACACTAAAAGTTCAATGAGGGTAAAACCCGATTTAAGCTCGTTTGACATATTATAATTAGAAACTAGAAATTGGAAATTGGAAATTGGTGATTGAATATTTTCTAATTTCCAGTTTCCAATTTCCAATTTCTAGTTTCTAATTTCTAGTTTCTAATTTCTAGTTTCTAATTTCTAGTTTCTAATTTCTAGTTTCTAATTTCTAGTTTCTAATTTCTAGTTTCTAATTTCCAATTTCCAATTTCTTCACTCGCTAACCAACGGCGCTTCAAAAAAAATATCTCCGCTCACAACAACTTCAGAACTGTAGGTTTGATAGCCTGCGGCAGAAATGTTTACCGCATAAGTCGTGTTGGAAAGATGGCCAAAATACGCTTGTCCGGGCGGAGTGCAACTAACAGTATAACTTAAAGATAAATCAGACAAAACCGGAGTATAAGTGGAGCTCGCTGTGCTCAAAAATAATTTATAACGAATATACTGATCATTATCGTGAACATCGTTAATCGCTGACGCGCTATTGTCATAATAAGTGGCGCCGGTGCCGTCCGGTCCCAAAAAATTCCATACCGCGGGAGTAGATGTGCCGCTGGAAGCGAACTGGAAACGAAGCGCGCTCTCGCCAGCCTCTGGCGGCTGAACAATCGGCTCCCATTGGATTTCCACCGGATTTGCCAAGAGGCCAAGATCAAAAGTTGATGACTCCAGCTCGCCGGTAGAAAGATATTGCTCGCCCGCTCTTTCCAACATTACATTGCCAGGATCGCTCACCGCGTCTACTCCGCCGTCATCTGCCGCGTAACGCGTTTCATCCAAAAAATCCTCCTGTCCATCGCCCCCTGACCAGTCGGTCTGGCGAATATGCCCAACGCCGGTGGTTTCGGTTTCATCATACCCCGCGCGCGTTACTCGCACTACCGCTCCAGGTATCGGCTGGCTAGTGCCGCCATCTTTCACATTTACCAAAAGGGAATGTGTCGTGTCCACCCCCACGACTAGCTGAACCGGAACACTCGAGCCAGCCAAAACCCGCGCCGGCGCGATGGGAATAACGCCAAGCAAGTCCTTGCCGAACGCCTCAAAGCCGTAATCATCCCAGCGCAAATTGGAAAAAACATATTCGCCGCGATTGTCCGTCGCAATAGTTTCATCCACCCGATAAACATCAGGATCCGTGCCGATTTTATTGGTTCCCTGAATACGCACCGAAACATTTGGCGCGGAATTGCAATTCCCCCTTATGGTTTGCAGATTGATTGACGCGGCTCGATCAATTTCAAAATATGCCTGCTGGACATTTTGCGCGATCACCGAGGCTGGCGGCCGCGCTGGATTCGCGACCACATCATTGGTCGCGTCGGTAATGTAACCAGATTTAGAGATCGTAATCGCGTAAACGCGGTTGCCGGCGGCCAAATCCGGCACCAAAAGCTGGCCGCTGTTATTGGTAGTGTCAACAAAATCATAAGTCGGACTGGTAGAATAGGCGACAATATGCGCGTCCGCGCCCGGCACCGGCTGTCCCAAAGAATCCCGAACTTCAACCAACAAAGCGCCATGCGTCGGATCGCCTTCCAGATATTTTGGCCCGACGTGCGTAAGCAAAGAAACCGGAACGCGCTGGCCGCACCGCGCGCAAATCACGTCAATTTGAACAAATTTATAATCGCCCGGCGAAAGATCCCGGCCCATCTCCTCCCCCTCTTCCTCCTCTTCCCCTTCTTCACACGACCCTTGAGTATCGCCATGGTTCAAATGCGCCGAAAGCGCCGCGACCGCCACGCTGATAGTGCGGTCGCGATGGCATACCAATACTTTGTCCCCCTCAGGCGGCGGCTCGCCAGTCGCCGTGCCGTCAAAAGGATCATCAATGTTTCTAATGGTACGGGTAATTAAGAATTCAATTCCGTTTTTTGTCATCGTCGCGGTCCTCGTCAAAACCCCAGGAGGACTGCCTTGCATAATTCCCACCTGCGCGAATGGCAGATTGCGGACAATCTCCACCTGTTCATTCAAAATTCCATTTTCAATAATACGCAACCGCGACGCGTAGACCGACTTGAAAACATATTGAATGCCGGTAAAAATCCCGGACGCGAACAAAACAAACACGCCCAAAGAAATTAAGATCTCAAGCAGGGTAAAACCGCGAGAAAATTTCCATCTATTTCCTATTTCCACATTATTTCAATTATTTCTATTTCCTATTTCTAATTTCTAATTTCTAATTTTAGACCGTTGAATAATTGATATTTTGCTTTAATTTGTCATTCCCGCGTAGGCGGGAATCCAGAATTTGGCTAAAATAAGAGAGCGACTTGATTCCCGCCTACGCGGGAATGACAGAAAAAGACCGTTTCGTAATTCATAGTAATTTCCAATTTCCAATTTCTAGTTTCCAATTTCTTATTTCTTTATTTCCTCAATCATCCTGTCCACATCGCTCTCTGCTCGGCGCTTTAATTCATCCGCTGTCATGCCAGCGCCGATTCCATTTTTCAATTCAAGAATCTGCTCTCGAACCAAATCATCGCGCATTCTCACCAACTCGTCTTTATACATGCTTATTTTTCTATTCAGCTCTTCAACGCTCTTTTTATCTTGCTTTACTGATTCCGGATCGTCGTTTTGCGCCGCCAACTGCAATTGCGCGCGCAATTGGCGAATCGCCTGAGTAACTTGTTGGATATGCAATAAAATATTTTGGATTTGTTTTTTACTATTTTTTACTTCCTTAATCAAATAATCCGCCCGCTCTAAGCTGGCGGCTCTTTTTAATTCTTCATCCGCTTCGCCCTCTCTTTTCTCTTTCTGTTCTGCCGCGCCTTCTAGCGCCTCCCGCGAACGCCGATAAACTTCTGATTTTTCATTTTCTATAGACATAGTAATGGTATTTTAGCACGGCGTTTGATAAAAAACAAAATTTTTCCATTTCAATCCTGTCTGAGTGTTAGTAAAAAGACCAAAAAATTGAAAAATTACAAAATTCTTTTTTATATCCACCAATTCCGTCAATCTTACAATCTACTTTGAATTACGAAACGTCATTATTTGTCATTCCCGTCCGCCAGCTGGCGGACGGGAATGACAGTTTACGCCTGTTTCGTAATTCAAAGAATCTAACAATCTAAAATCAAAACACCGCCCTCAAAGGCGGTGTTCTTTTTATCTTTCAATTCACTCTATCACTCTATCACTCTACTCACACTCTACTTAGAAACAAAAGCCATCAGTCCGGCAATTCTTGCCTGCTTGATCGCGCGCGCCACTTTTCGCTGGTGGAAAGCGCACAGCCCGCTGCGTCTCCTGGGAGCAATCTTCATATACGAAGAAACAAACCGCCGCAAAACTTGAACATCTTTATAATCAACTACATTTAAATTGTTGGCGCAATAATTGCACTGTTTTATCTGATTTACTTTTTTAGGCATAAATTTTCACTTTACGGATGCCGCCCCTACCTCCTTCACCATCTTGCTCACGGCTGTGATTAAAAAGGTATATCTTCCACTTTTACTTCTTCTTCCACCAGATCAATTGATGGAATTTCCACATCTGTCGGAACTGGCGCCCCATCGCTGAATGACTCGCCTGCTGGCGCTGCGGCGCCGCTTCGCCGTCCGCCAAGCATAATCAGCTCTCTAACAATAACTTCTGTGCGATATCTCTTTACGCCGTCATTTCCCACCCAATCACGCGTCTCCAGCCTTCCTTCCAAATAAACTTGCTGGCCTTTTGATAAATATTGGCCCGCAATTTCTGCCAAACGTCCCCACAAAACGCAATTGCTAAACTCGGTTTTTTCCTGTCTGGCGCCTGCGGAATCTGTCCAAACGCGATTGGTGGCAATAGTCATATTAGCCACAGTTTTGCCGTTTGGCGTAGTGCGAATTTCCGGATCTCGAGTCAAACGACCCAAGAGACTTGCACGATTTAAATCCATATGTTCTCTTTTTTAAACTAACCCAACAGAGTCAGTCTTCTACATTTTTTGTAGAAATAAATTAAAGAGTTATATTATACACCAGATATATCATTTCCCAAAATTTCATCCAACTGCCTGTCAATATCTTCAAGCGAAACTTTTTCCGTTTCTTTTGTTTCTGGTTTTGCCATTTTAATATTTTTTGCCATCAGCGCCGCCTCCAAAGGAATTACTTCTCGCTTTATTTCTCTTTGCGCCCTTGTTCCTCCGGACATTTCATCATTTATATAATCAATTCTAATCTTCTTTTGTTTCTTTGGGTCATATTTCTGAAGCAAAAATCGTAAAATTTCATCTGTCAGGCGCAGCTTATTTTGCACCTCGACAATCTTTTCCGCGTCAGTTTGAAAGCGGCAAATCTGAAAATAACCATATCTGATATGCTTGATTGGATAAGCAAGCCTGTTCTTCCCCAAATCTTCTATCTCTACATCTTCTACTCCGGAATTAATTAAAATTGTTTTTACCTTATCTACCGAAGACTTGACCTCGTCTTCCGAAAGCGTGCCCGGCAGAATAAAAAGAAATTCGTAATATAACATAGCATGTAACATAGCATGAAAATACTTAATTTAACGGTGGCAATACTATATCAATTTACTTTTTTAATGTCAAGGATTGATTTTACAAAGATGGGGGGAAAACCTCATCTGTGAATTTGATTGAGTACACAACCTTTACCGCTTGCCTTACACCGCAAATCTTGATAATTAATATTAAACATAGTAGGATGTATAAAGGGACTGTCGCCGAATGGCTCAAATTGTCATTCCCGCCCACGTTTACACGAGGGCAAACTCCGGCGGGAATCCAGTCGCTCTCTTACTTTTAGCAAAATTTTGAATTCTGCCGGAGTTTACCATCGCGCAGGCGGGGACGGGAATGACAGTAAACCTTATTTGGCAACAATCCCAAAAAACAAGAAAGGGCTAGTGGCGAAATGGTATACGCACGACACTTAAAATGTCGCGGTCTATGGCCGTGTGGGTTCGACTCCCACCTAGCCCACATTACCACAATAATGCACAATGCACGACGCACGCAACATGACTCATTACGAATTGTCCAAATTGAGTCATGCTGTGTGAATCGTGCATCGTGATTTGTCTACACTATTGTATACAACTGTGGATAACTCTGTGGGAAAAACACTCCAACTGTGGATAACTTAACCCATTTTGACCATTCTTTTATTTTGTATAAACAATCCTATACATTTAATATCTGTGGATATCTTTATTTTTTAGCTAAATATAGCCATATATAGCTAATATTGACAGCATTTAAAAAAACTGGTATACTTATCTTCAGTGTTCCTTACAAGGAACCTCCTTGCTCATACTTGCTCATAAGTATTTATGGGCAGGTTGGAACCCTTATACTGCTTTCTTTCTTTTGGACCAACCCCCTTTTTGTATCAACTGTTATACGCAAATGTATAAACCAACGTATACAAACATGGGGATATAAATATAAATAAAACAAAAATAAAAGTAAAAAACAGAGGTAGGTCCAAAAGCGGTGTTCCTCACTTTTTTTCACTAATATGCCTAGCGCTGTTAGTGCAGAGGATTCCACCATTATGAGTGGTAAAAGGGTATTCTATTTTTCGTCCCAGCGATGATTCGCTGATTTCCAGACGATCCCGCATCTTAAGTAATTGAGATTTGAGATCGTCTGGCATCGCGCTTCCTGGGATGAATTTAAGGGCATCAGCCATTAAATTACCCAGGGCTAAAGATGCCCTTTTTTATTTACTGGACTTACAGATAACGGATAACGCTGATTTACGGATATCGCAACCATTCAACA
Organism: Patescibacteria group bacterium; assembly: GCA_041658785.1. Taxonomy (GTDB): domain Bacteria; phylum Patescibacteriota; class Patescibacteriia; order Magasanikbacterales; family UBA922; genus JAHJGG01. The sequence continues at coordinate 76,742 of JBAZZL010000001.1, read as the reverse complement.
CCTGTAAACTATTCGTAGTTTTATCAGTAAATCAGGATTATCCGTTATCCGTAAGTCAAACCTCTTGCCAAAAAAAACAATATCTATTATAATATCACTGTAAATGACAAACCTTATGGTAAAAAAAAAGATACAATTTAACACCGACTTCCTTGCCAAGATTAAGGACATACTTGTCAAAGAAAAAAAACGTCTAGAAAGTGAGTTGGAAAATTTTACGACCAAAAATCCTCATGCGGCTGATGATTATAATGCGGCCTATCCTGAATTTGGCGATAAAAATGATGACAATGCCCAAGAAATTGAACGCTACACAGTAAACAAGCCTTTGGAAATCACACTTGAAAACTATCTTAGAGATGTTAAAAAAACATTGGATCGGCTGCAAGCAGGAACATACGGCATTTGTAAATATTGTAAAGAACCGATAGAAGAGAAGCGCCTTCTCGCCCGCCCCACATCCGGAGCTTGCGTAAGCTGCAAAAAAACATTGACGAATGAAGCGTAATTTCATGATGCATGATACACATAGCACGATACATAAAAACCAAGCCTCGCGCCGTAACAATCGGAATTAGCGGGGTTTTTTTATTGGTTGATCAGTGGCTAAAATATTTGACAAGAACCAATCCTGATTTTACTTATTATCTCTGGAAACCATGGTTGGGATGGGAATATTTTTCAAACTCCGGCATTGCTTTCAGTTTGCCTTTTCCTAATCCGCTTCTCATCATTTTTACTCCTCTAATTATCCTCGCGCTTTTCATCTTTCTCACCAAACAGAAAAACCCTTCATTCTTTTTTATCTTCGGAATAACGTTGATTATCGCGGGCGCCATCTCCAATCTGATTGACCGCGTTCTATTCGCCGCGACTATTGATTATTTGCGCCTTCTGACCGGCGTGATCAATCTGGCGGATGTGATGATTGCGGCGGGGGCGGGGTTGCTGGTTTGGATGGAGGTTGAAAATAAAAAAACAAAATTGATAAAGTATAAAGAACAGAACACGGATTGAAATGTTGCCGTGTTGATGTTATCATTCGTGTTAATTCGTGTAAAAATTCGTGTTTCAAATTCGTGTTTCTATGTTTACCAAAATAAATTCCGCCGCTGTTCTCGGACTGGACTGCACTCCTATTGACGTGGAAGTTGATGTAGCCGGATCGTGGCCCGGATACCAGATCGTCGGCCTGCCTGATGCCGCGATTCAAGAAGCCAAACAACGGATTCGCACTGCCTGGAAAAATACCGGATTGCATTTTCCTAATAACTCCGGCATTGTGATTAATTTGGCTCCGGCTGATGTCCGAAAAGAAGGCGCAGCATATGATCTGCCCATGGCAGTGGGAATGTATGTTGCCAGTGAAAAAATGTTTGATGTCAATTTGAAGGATTCATTGTTTGTCGGACAACTGGCGCTTGATGGCACTTTAAGGCATACCACCGGAATTCTTCCGATTGCCATATTTGCCCAAAAGCATGGCTACAAACACTTTTTTGTTCCGGCAATAAACGCAAAAGAAGCCGCGCTTATCCACGACATTGGTATATATCCTGTAAACTCATTCCGTGATATTATCAATCACCTCGCTGGATCAGCGCCAATCCAACCGTTGGAAAAACAACAAATTGACGGGTGGTTTGACGAGTATCAATATGAAATGGATATGGCATATGTAAAAGGGCAGGAATTTGTAAAACGGGCGCTTGAAATCGCCGCCAGCGGGGCGCACAACTGCCTTCTCTCCGGACCTCCGGGGTCAGGGAAAACACTGCTCGCGCGGACTTTGCCATCAATATTGCCAAAAATGACGATAGACGAAGCAATTGAAGTAACAAAAATTTATTCTGTGTCCGGCCTTTTGCCAGAAGACAAGCCAATAATTACCCAAAGGCCGTTTAGAGCTCCGCATCACTCTGCGAGCGGAGTAGCTCTTGTCGGCGGAGGAAAATTTCCCAAGCCGGGAGAAATATCATTGGCTCACCGCGGGGTGCTATTTCTGGATGAATTCGCCGAATTCCCTCGTCAAGTGCTGGAAAATTTAAGGCAACCATTAGAAGACGGCATTGTGACGATCTCTCGCGCTCAAGGAACTATTACGTTTCCAGCGCAATTCACCCTCATTGCCAGCCAAAATCCTTGTCCCTGCGGCTATGCAAGCGATCCAGACCGAGCTTGTATCTGCTCGCCAATGCAAATCGCGCAATACCGAAAAAAAATAAGCGGCCCTCTCTTGGATCGCATTGATCTGCATATAGAAGTCCCGCGGGTTAAATTTGAAAAACTGGCAAAAGACGGCCTTGAAGAATTGTCTAAAAAAATACGCGAACGCGTGGAAGAAGCGCGTGAACGACAGCAACACAGATTGAAAGGAACACCTTATCAAACAAATAGTGAAATGAAAAATAAAGATATTAAACAACATTGCAAATTAGACGATCAGTCAGTTGATCTCTTGCGCCAGGCTGTCACCCAAATGCATTTGTCTGCCCGCGGCTACCATAGAATTTTAAAGCTATCCCGTACGATCGCGGATTTAGGCGGACAGGACAATATTGAAATGGAGCATGTGGCAGAGGCGCTGCAATACCGGGCGAAGGTGGAATGATTATCTAACATACCGCAACGGATTTTGTTTTCCGCCGCTCACGATAACTTCAAAATGCACGTGCGACCCGGTAGAACGGCCGGTAGACCCCATGGCAGCAATGGTGTCTCCCTGAGAAACACTATCCCCCGCGCTTACATATAACTGCGAGTTATGCCCATATAAAGTCCTAACCCCGCCGCCGTGGTCAATAATGATGTAACAACCATAACCGCCATTCCAGCCGCACCCTGATTTGATCACTTCTCCGGCGAGCGAAGCATATATCGGCGTACCTACAGGACCGGCAATGTCTATGCCCGTATGGCGCCAGCCAAAATACTGCGTAATCCTTCTAACCGTGGTTGGCCACAAATATCCAGAGCCTGCTGGCGCTGATATTGATGGAGGCGGGGCCGCGACATTCCTAAACTTCGAGCTGGCAGTAGAAGTATAAAGTATTTTTGGTTTTTCTTTCTTCCCGCCAGGAATAATAAGTTCTTCTCCGACCACAATATCGCTCCCATCTTTTTTAAGCTTATTAAATTTTACAATATCATCTTGATTTGCGCCATAAACTCTGGCAATCTGAGAAACAGTTTCTCCACTCTTTACTTTGTGGACGACACCATTCGCTGGCAATATCTTCAGCTGATCTCCGGGACGAATATATGAACGAACTGATAAATTGTTTGCCCACAGGATTGTTTCTATGCTTATGCCATACTGCGCCGCAATCTTGCCAATTATCTCGCCTGATTGGACAATATGCGTCACTATCTCGGTTCGTCCAACAGCCGATGCCTCTTCGCTTGAAGGCAAAACCGTCCCAGGTAGTATTGTTGGTTTTGTGAGAGCAGTGCCGCCGGCGCTGATTGTTGAAATCTCTTGTGTTTCCTTTTTTACTTCTACTCCAACCGTACTGGGCGAGATAGCGCTGACTGAACCTTCTTTCCATGCCGGCGTTTCTTTCTGGTCAAGCACAGTAACATCGGCAATCATTTCTTCTATTTCAAAATCTTCATTGCCGGGCCCGACTAGAGCGTACAACAATGTTCCGCGGCCGGCTATCGCTTTGGAGTCGCGAGTATAAAGTTTGCTGTGTGGAATCATCACGGCAACAGACACAATAAAAAGCGCTATTTGCAAGGTGCTTCGCTTGCCTATTAGCTCTATCACTCGGCCACCCAATGGTATATGAACTCGTCCAAACCATTTTTGAACAGTAAGCCAACATTTGTATATTCTAAAACCGACGGTGTGATGAAACAAGCGGACAATGTAAACTACTGCATTCCATAGCGATGAAAGCAACCACGCGAGCGCCCGCTTCATGTATATCAACGACCGAAGAGCATGTAGTAATATTTTGTATCCAAATTGACTCATAGACTATACAATTATGAACGAAAATATCGGCGGAGTCAATCCTTTCTATAGTCTTCCACAGTCTTGACTGCTTCTAAATTTTTTAATATACTGTTGATTATCAATCTATGTTTAACTCTTAATCATATCCTATGTTAATAATCGTTTTGGCTCTACTGCCGGCGGTCGCCGCGCTTATATACGGAGCAATTCTCATTGGCTGGATAAATAAACAACCTGCCGGCAATGAACGCATGCAGGCGATTGCCCGCGCCATTCAAGAAGGAGCCCGAGCCTATCTTAGGCGGCAATACAAAACCATTGCTCTTGTTGCTGTGGTTGTTTTTATTTTACTTTGGATATTCCTTGATCTCAAAACCGGGCTCGGTTTTCTAGTTGGCGCGATTCTTTCAGGATTGGCAGGGTACTTGGGAATGACTGTTTCTGTTAAAGCAAATGTCCGCACTGCGCAAGCCGCGGCCAAAGGAATTGTCGAGGCGATGAACGTGGCAGTAAAAGGCGGCTCAATCACCGGCCTTTTTGTTGTTGGTCTGGCTCTTCTTGGTGTGGCCGGATTTTATCTAATTTTCCCTAATGACATCAACGCCCTCATTGGTCTTGCTTTTGGCAGCAGTTTAATTTCGATCTTTGCCAGAATTGGCGGCGGTATATTCACCAAGGCGGCCGACGTGGGGGCTGACCTGGTAGGAAAAGTAGAAAAAGGCATCCCCGAAGACGACCCGAGAAATCCAGCTGTCATTGCCGACAATGTGGGTGATAATGTCGGCGACTGCGCCGGTATGGCCGCGGACCTGTTTGAAACTTATGCTGTGACGTCCGTGGCTACGATTGTGCTTGGAACTTTATTATTTGACAATAAGTCAGCAGCGGTAGTTTATCCTCTAGCTCTTGGCGGCGTTTCTATTATCGCCTCTATAATTGGAAGTTTTTTTATAAGGCTTGGCAAAAAAAATCGCCGAAAAAAAATCATGGCTGCCCTGTACAAAGGACTGGCTGCTTCTGGTATTCTAGCATTGGTCGGTTTCTACTTTGTTACCAACTACTTTGAACCTCGCCTTTCCGGACTGGGCAGTAGCGGCCTTTTTGCCAGCGCTGCCATCGGCTTGGGGCTAACAGCTCTAATGGTCTGGATTACCGAATATTATACTTCAACCAAATTCAAACCGGTAAAATCAATTGCCAAATCAAGCGAAACCGGACACGGCACCAATGTCATCACCGGCCTAGCAGTATCAATGAAGGCGACTGCGTGGCCAGTAATCTTCATTGTTGCCGGCATGCTGGCCGCTTACAGCTCTGCGGGTTTGTACGGTATTGCCATTGCCGCGGTATCTATGCTTTCTTTAGCTGGCATTATAGTAACTATTGACGCCTATGGCCCCATTACTGACAATGCCGGCGGTATCGCGGAAATGGCGGAAATGGGCAAAGACGTGCGCGATATTACCAACCCGCTTGATGCGGTAGGAAATACTACTAAAGCAGTTACTAAAGGCTATGCCATTGCTTCGGCCGGCCTCGCGGCTCTGGTGCTCTTTGCGGACTACACGCACAAATTAACCGAGCTGGGCAAAGACACAGTTTTTAGAATTGATGATCCCAAGGTCTTAGCCGGATTATTTATCGGCGGACTTTTGCCCTATTTGTTCGGTTCTTATTTAATGCAATCGGTCGGACGGGTGGCTGGAAAAGTGGTAGAAGAAGTGCGCCGCCAATTCAAAGAAATTCAAGGTATTATGGAAGGCAGCGCGAAACCTGATTATGCCAAGTGCGTGGATATTGTGACTAGGGGCGCGATTAACCAGATGATCTTGCCGGCTTTAATTCCGGTTGCCGCGCCGATTCTCGTTGGTTACTTCTTGGGCACAGCGGCTCTCGGCGGATTATTAGTCGGAACAATTATTACTGGCCTGTTTGTCGCGATTTCTATGACCACCGGCGGCGGGGCATGGGACAATGCCAAGAAATACATTGAAGACGGCAACTACGGCGGCAAGGGTAGTTTCGCCCACCAAGCCGCCGTCACCGGCGACACGGTCGGCGACCCGTACAAAGACACCGCCGGACCGGCGATTAACCCGATGATTAAAGTCGCTAACATTGTGGCGCTGTTGATTGTGGGGCTGTTATAATGTCGTCCCGAGCGTAGTCCCGATTCGCATCGGGACAGAGCCGAGGGATCTTTCAAAACTGACGTTCAGGGAAATAGCAACACAATAACTAACGTCCTCGCACTAACAATTTCCAAAGACGTCTCAACCGGGCGTCTTTTTTTATTTTGGCCAACCTATTGACTCTCTCTCTCTCTTGATATTCTATTTTTCATAGGAGGTGTGTAATGAATGAAATCCCAGCGTGGGCGGTCTGGTTGACTTGTTCTTTGTTCTTTACCCTGGGCTGGCTTGCCTCTCTGTTTTACAAAAAACTCCAGCAAGCGAGGAACATAGACGAGAAAAAATGATCGCCCAGGCCGAAGGAGGTTCCCAACAAACCACCCGACGCCTGCCCCAATTCTGAAATAGATTCAGGGTTGAGGTAGGAGTTTCGCCGGGTGGTTTTGTTGTGCGCGCGTTGCGGTGGTCCGACAACTCTATCTCTGTCTCTTTCCCTTATGAAGGGAAAGAGGACTATATAAGCAGGGTCAATTCAAATCCAATCGTTAGCCCCTTTCCCTTCATAAGGAAAGGGGTTGGGGATAGAGTTGACGGACTTCCACCCTACCCCAGTACCCACCGTCCCCGCCTCGACTTCCCAGTCAAAACAAAAACACCCTTACGGGTGTGTTGTGCGGTTCGCCGTGGACCCTACGAGATTCGAACTCGTGACCTCTTGCATGCCATGCAAACGCTCTAGCCAGCTGAGCTAAGGGCCCGCTTATATCACGATGCATGATACACGCAGCATGACTCATTTTTACGAAACACGAAACACATAACACGACAGTACGACAACACCACTACTACAACACCACTACTACAACACTACAACAATAAGACAATAAAACAGTAGAACAATTCAACAATGTAACAATACAACAATGCAATCAATTTACTACAAAATAAACTCTCCTGTCAACACTCCAAATTCACTCTTTCTGCTTAGACCCTTTTATCGCACTCACTACTTTGGAATCATCCCGCAAATTCTCTATAAAAAGTATCTGCTCCCGATTGATGAGCATCTCGTCTTCCGGACCGTGGAGTTCACTGCCGAGCTTGGTTAAAGCGACGTCCGGCAACTGTCCTTCGCTTTCTTGATTTTCTGGCTTCGCTTGAAAATAATAAATGTCCGAGAGCCGCACATACCGGCTGTTTATTTTCTCCGCGCGGCCAAAATAAACCTGGCCGTTCGCGAGAAAAACCGCCTGATATTTTTCCGCCGACAGCGCGGATCGCGCCGACAGCCAGATGGCGAGCGAGACGGAAGCAAAAATAACAATCGCGACAACTAAAATCAACGCCGCGATTTTTTTATTGATTGGTATTTTCATTGCCATACTGTTCTTGACCAAAAATTACCACCGCGTCCGCGGTTGAATCCGCCTCTCCTTCAGGCAGAACGTCAACCACCGCGGCGCCAAACTGATCCGCCAGCGCGCCCACCTCCGCGCCTTTTAAATTAACGACAATATTTTCCGCGTAATCGGTCCTCGCCGCAGTCGTGATATTGATAATATTATATAAATTGGCGTCAAACTCCGGCGCTCGCGTTCTGGTCAGCCCTCTTGTTTCCGTGCCGTTTCTCAATTCCACGCTGACGCGTCCGTCCACGGCGGGCGCGACGGGGATGTCTCCGCTCGCGGGCTGGCCGCTGTTTTGAATAATAACCGGCCCCACGTTAACAATAATATCGTTATCCGGATCGTAGATTATCGCTTTGTTTTTATAAATCAATAAGCGATCTCCGTTTTGAGCGTCACGATAAAAATCCTGCTGTTCGGCCAAAACCGCGGCGTTCACAATGGTGGCGACGGTCGGTTTTTCTTCGCTAGGCAGTAAAATGTGACGGCTTACTTTGCCTAATAGTTCGTCTATTTCTTGATCAGACAGTTGGGCCTGTCCCGTCTGCGCGGACAAAACAGCAATCTGCTTTTTGGTTGTTTGGTATTTATAAAAAGACCAGAACAGGCCGATCAAAGAGATTAGTAATAATATAATTAATATCCCTATCCATTTTGAACCTGAACTCCGAGTGCGGGGCGGCTTACCGTCTGCAATAGATTTTATTTCTTTTGCCGCGTTTTCTTTTTTTGGCATAGATTTTTTTCTTGTTTTATGATATCTACATTTGGTTATGACTTACGCGTTTGGTTATTTTACGCGGAGTAGCGAAATGATCCCGATTGAATCGGGAGAATTTCGCACTCGAACAGCGCGGATTTCGTCCCGATGCGAATCGGGACTCAATCCGCTATTCCTCAAATGCGTAAGTCCTATTGGTGTCATTATACCAAAAAAATAATTCTTTGCCAATTACAAAACCCCCGTTCGCTAATCCTCCCTGCTTTTTTTCCAACAAACTGTCAGAAAGAAAGCAGGTGAAGCGAACGGGGGTTTTCGCTTGCACCTACATTCCAATTCATTCCAACTTCATCTCATTCCACCATAACCAATCGCTGCCCCGGAATCCTTTCCCAAAAACAGAACATGATGGGATCCAGGAGCCCGGGGTCAAAGTATCGCGCTGCGGCGGCAAGATCCTCCTGACTTGGTCTGATTTCAACCGTTCGCGGTTGATAGACCAAACCGTTGAGCGGTTGGAGCTCGGCGAGCAGAGGAAAGTCCGCTCGAAAAAACGGCTGGGAGTGATGCGAAAGCAGCCCGCCGCAACCGTTGGTCGCACCGACGATGATAGCATCCGGACGCCGGCCAAGAACATACTCCGCGTTTCCACGGAGATGCCCCGGCCGATTGGCCCAGGCGCTCAACCGCGCGAGCTGCCGGATAGTAAGCTCTACCGCGGGGGTGCGGGCGATCACCATGTCGTTGAGACCCAGCATGTCAATGAACGCCCGCCGAGAGTAATACGGAATTACTCCGGCGATGTTGCCGGCAACGACCGCGTCCTCCGGCAGATTATCATCAAGCCACTCGCCGATGAACCTGCCTTGGACAACAGTCATCTCCGACTGGTCGTTCAACTTGGTTCCCAGCCACGCCTGCAAACAGGCCTGGATAAGAACCAACACAATGATCGCCGGCCGCAACCTGGCGGTCTTCTGCCAGAGGTAGCTCGCCGTCTTTGCCGCTGCCCAAATGAAAAGGGGAAAGAGCGGCACCAAATAACGGTGTGCCCGCATGTGGTCGCCGCCGGCCCAAACCACGTGAGCTGTCCATGGTAGGGCGATGAGCAAAACGGCCCATGCATATCGGCGCACTTCCGGATATGCCAGCCCCGCCACTACCATAGCCACAGGCAGTAGAACCCATGGGAGCCATCCCTCCACGTACTCAAGGCCAAGCGGCACCATTTCTGGTCCGCCGGCCTTGGCAAAGAACGTGTTCGGTAGCCACTCCCCGTAATAGGAATACCGCCAAACGAGGTGACTGATGACGATGGTTCCACCTATCCCAAGGACCGCAAGAATGCACCGCCTCACCATCCTGTCAGTTCTCGCGGAACTGACAGCGACTAACGGCAACACTCCGAAAAGCAACACCGCCTCCGGTCTGGCTAAGTAGGCGAGACCAAGAAGTACTCCGACACCACTCGCCTGCCGCACGTTCTTCATCCTGAAGAACATCACGACAGCGGTGAGAAGGTGTGCCGCAACCGCCAATGTCTCCAGCCCTCCTACAGCCCACAGAACAGCTTCGCCATAAAGAGCGACGAGGAGCGCCCCCACCTTCATTTTCAGATCACACTGGAGCAGAAAGAAAAGGATGGTCGCCACCAAGTACAACAATCCAAGAACCTTGGAGGCGAGCGGCAGAGACAACCCAATCCAGCCCAACATTGTCAACTCGGCAAGCCAGAGCGGGCTGGTGTAGCCCTCCACCGGCTCGCCGGCATTGAACACCGGGCCAAGCCCGGCCAGCCAGTTAGCCGCATACCGAAAGTAGATGAACGCGTCATCTACCGTGTACATCCAGAACCTCGCCGCCATGACGGCGACGAGGACGAAAGTCAGCGCCCAAAGAAATCGCACCTGACGCTTCGCTACCATGATGTCCCTCTTAGGTTTGTATGCGCCGACCGCGACTCGCGCAGCCGAACGCAGAAAGAACTGATTTAATTCTAAATTAACACAAAAAAAACGCCCTGTCAAGAGGCGCTAGTTTAGATGTCAAACTAATAGCCACGGTAGCTTTTCCTTTGCTGGTAAAGTCTTTCTGTAAAGCCACCGTCTTGCAAAAACTGCTTTTCCAACGCGCGCAGTTGTTGGTCCAGTAAATAGTTTGTCTGGTGAATAAGGCAAACCATCATATTGGCTCCTTCTTCAGGACTCTCCAAATAGGCGTTATAAGTCATATATGACCTATCCGACCCGTAGGACAACTGCCGGACTCCTCGCGCCTTGGGGTCATCTTTCCCCCAAGCCGCCATCCTCCGCTGTCGCAAAAAATCCTCGTAATCCGCAAGCAGCTCTTCTAAACTGGCCCGCGCCACCCCCACCAATTTTATCTCCGTCTTCTTTGAGGTGCCCGATGCCATACTGCCTTCTACTATGTTCTGCTTTCCACTGCGAGCCGCTTGAACCATCTGATCCTTTGTCCTGCTAAACTTGTTAATGTACAAATCACAGAACACTACTGTAAGATCATACACAATCGTCGCATTCTGATACGAACGCAATTTTCTATACCCTCCATGTGCCGGAACCAATTTCGTCTGCTGAACTATCATAGTGATCCTTCTCCATCTGGACTTTCCTCCGCTGGTTCACCGTTACTATCGTCAGTCATATTTGTCTCATCCGTCCCACTCGTCATATCCACTGTATTCGCCGTATTCGTCGCGTCAGCGGTATCCACCGCATCCACCATGTCGACCGCGTCCACATTCGTCCTATCCGTCCCATCCGTCGTATTCGTCCTATCGCTCGTATCATCGGCGGTACCCGCACCACCAGCGATCTCTTCCTCCACAACAATCTGTAAATCCAGCACCCCCCCATCGCTCACAAACACTTTCCCGCCGCTGCTGCCAAACGCGTGCCAATTAAATGACAAATCAACATCAACCGCGCGGCTGATCTTGATGATAAATCCCCGCGTGTTTTCATTGACCACCGCATAATTAACATCAGCCGCCAGCCCTTCTTCACCGCGCAAGGTAATTGTAACAATCGGCTGATGTTCATATTCCTCTGCAAAAGTAACGCGGACTTCGGTCGCGCCAGCCAAAATTTTCGCCTGGCCCACAGTATCGCGGCCAAACGCGGCCTCTCCGCGCACCGTTAATTTATCCGCGGTAATGTTTCCATTTAGATTTCCCTGCAAATTATTGCCAATAGCGAGTGATTGAATTTGTGTTTGCTGTTCTTTGATTGCTTCAATAAGCAAACCGACCATATTGGTGTATTTAACACCCATCCAGCCGACCGACGGATGGCTAACCAATTCCGGCACCACCTGTTCCACCTCTTGCGCGATCAAACCAAAATCCGTCTGACTGCCCATATTGGATTCGGGTTTCCAACTGAAAGAAACGCCCCGCAACCCCAGCACTTTATCCAATGCCCCTTGAATCGTGTTTATATTTTCTTTAAGCCGCACGTCGGACGGGTCTCTAATAATTTTGCCGCCGGCATCAACCGTCACATTCACTGCCCCGCCATACAAGTTAGAAGCCAAAATTGAACCTTCCACCGTGAGCGCCTGCGAAAGCGTGCTCGTACCTACTCCAATATGGCCATTCTGATTCACCCCGCCGATAAAGAAGGCGGGCGTTGATGAACCGGTGTTAGAAATGACCAGCGCCGGATTGGTTGTTCCCATCTCCACCGCAAATTTACCCCACGGAGTTGAAGTCCCCACACCAACTAAATCAGCCGCCGTGATTACTAAAGCGTCTCCATCAGTAACCGAATTAACATTAATCGTCAAATAATCATCAGTCGCGTCCGTAACATACAAATTGGCGTAAGTAGCCGTGCCCGTGCCGTCTGACTCGCGGATAAGCACACCATACTGATTATCTTCGGGACGCAGATCAATAAAAGCGGCCGCGCCAGTGCCCGCGGTAGCGTTAAGAATTAATTCTCCGCTTGTGCCAACGTATATATCAACGACCTCAACCGGATCGTCCGCGCCGCGCAGGCGCAGTGCCGCGGTATTGGAATTAGCGTCAATCATAACCAAAGGAGCGCTGCCTCTTGGAAAAATACCCAACTCGCCACTGCCGTTGGTAAGAAAATCAGTATAATTAACAGCGGACTGATCATGCGTCAAACGTAAATTTTGGCCATCGGAAGCGCTAACATCCAATGGACGGACCGGTGCGGTAGTGCCGATCCCAATCTCACCGGTATCCAATATGGTCATGCGCCGGGTGATAGAACCGCCAGTGGGTGTTGTCCAAAATACCAGTTCTCCGGCGTCCTCATTCGTACCGTCAACAATGGTTTCAATTGCCGCTAATTGTCTTTGGGTGTTGGAGCCGCTGAAAAATCGTAATACCCCGACTGTCTCCGCGTCTGTTAAACCATCGCTTTTACGCGAAATTTCAATACTCGGCGCGTAACTCGCGCTCTCCAAAGTAAGGACTGGGTCATTGCCGGTTGATATTCCCGGGGCGACCGTGCCCATGCCGATTCTGCCCATCTTGTTAACGCCGGAGACAAACAGTGCCGGCGTTGATGAACCGCTGTTAGCGACAACAAACGCTGGATTTACTGTATCCATTTCCACAGAAAACTTGCCCCAAGGAGTTGATGAATTGATTCCGACAGTAGTGGCTGAATCGTCAATAAACAAAGCATTGCTGAACGAGCCTGTTTGCAAAGTAATATCTTCATCCGTACCGGCCGTAGTAATAATTAGCGCGCCGTCGGCAACCACGCTAAACGAAGCGTAATTGCCAGAGTTATAACCAAGGCGGAATTGTTCGGCCGTGTCCTCTACCGCCAATCGGACTTGGGGGGTAGAAGAGTTAATACCAACATATTTACTGGAATTAATAACAAAAACATCGCCATCATTATTATCTAAAGAACTGACCAAGAAGGACGGCTTTACCCCGCCGTCGTACGATAACTCCAACATCCCATCCGGATCCGTATCTCCTATTCCCACATAGCCATTAAGATTGTTGACGGTAAATAATGGAAGGTTTATATCATCATAAATGGTAAAATCGCCGCTGCTATTGATTCCAAACTCCACATATTCCCCTCCAGAATTTTCTTCTAATCGTATTGTTCTGCCACTTGAATTAGTCAAAACATGAAGTGGTGCCCCCGGTGATGCGTTCCCAATCCCCACTCGACTCGTCGAATAATCCGCCACCAACGTCGTAGAATCCACCACCAATCCGCCCGAGATCGTCGTTGTTACCGCCGCACCGGTGAAATTAACCGTGCCGGTGGCGGTGATGTTCGCGACATTGGAAATATCGCCGGAGAAAAAAGCGTTGCCGCCGACGGCAAAAAGAGCCGAGGGAGAAGATGTTGAAATGCCCACCCGATTCGTTGAAAAATCAACTATTAAACTATTAGAGTCAACTGTTAATCCGCCAGACAACGTGGTGGTGACAGATGTTCCTGAAGCTAACGGGTTGATAGTAAGCACCCCATTAGAGCCGACAGTAAACGACGCATAATTTCCAGAATTATAACCGAGCCGGAATTGTTCAGCCGTGTCTTCAACCGAAAGCCGCGCCTGTGGCGTTGAGCTGTTGATGCCCACGCGATTGGTGCCGTCGTCATAAACCAGCGCGCTCGCGCCGCCAAATGCCCCGCCGTTGTTGTATTGAATCTGACCGTCGGAACCGGCGACAGAACCGCCGGCAGATAAACAAGTTCCGCCAACGAGCACGCAACCTTTAGATAAAATAATACCATTGGCAAAAGTGGAGCTCGCGCTCTGGGAAGTAACATCCAACGTCGCGGTCTGAACGCCCCCGCCAAAAGTGGAAGTCCCCGTGCCGCCGACAATCAGAGTGCCGGACGCGTAAACATTCCGCCAGGCATTATTATATTTGCCGAGATCATAAGCATTATTATGCTGCGGTTCAATGTTGCCGGTCGTAGTTACATAACCATAAATCGCCAAACTACTGCTGGCGTTAGTATTGCCAAAACGGGACGATCCGTCCGACACGTAGAAATCGTCAGAGCCGGATGATCCGCCAACAAGAAAAGTAGACGACGCGGTAATCGCTCCCTCCACATCCAAAGCGCCGGAGGCAGTCAAAAGTCCGCCAAATGAGGATGAAGCGCTGGAAATCAGCCCGCCCAAGCCGTAGATAATGCCGGTGGAAGTTACATTCTTCGCCACCGAGACTGAATCGTAGGCAGTGATAAGTCCCGTTGATAGCAAAGTAGATGAAGCGCGAAGCGAACCATCAAACCAAACCGTGCCGTCAAACTCGGACTGGCCGTTGACCAAAAGATTGTTGGTGCCGGTGAGATGACCGAAGGCCGCAGTGCCAAGAAGTAAATCATTATATAGCGTGGAGGTGTTGGTAACCTGTAATGTGGAAGATGCCCAGACCCCGCCAGTCACTTGCAGATTGGAAGCAAATGTTGAACTCGCACTGGAAATTAAACCGTTGCTTGCATACAAAATACCGGTGGAAGTAACATTGCCGTACGCGCGTATTGAGCTTGAGGCAGAAACTCCGCCGGCGGCATCAATCACGAAAACAGAAGACGCGTTACTGCCTTCAATGACCAGAGCATTCTTTGACGAATTGGCGCGAATGGAGAGACCGATTAAATTCGCTTTGTCAGCATCAAGCGCCAGCAAGCCGGCAGCGCCGCCGCCCCAAGTGCTTGTACCGACAAAAACCCGCGTTCCGTCAATAAACAAATCATCATTGCCGCCAGCCGAGCCCAACAATAAAGTTGATGAGGTTCTGACAAATCCAGAAACAATTAAATTTGAAATCGTTGTGGTATTAAAAGAAAAACTGCCATCACTGCCTGAAATAGGAATGTAAGTTGTGGTTGAAGCAGTGCTCGTCGCAGCCGCGCCTGCCAAGTATTCAGAATTAAATGCGTAAGGGGCAGTAGTCAGTTGCTTTCTTGGCGACAATGTTGTGGTTGCCCCGCTATCAACAACAATTACTTCAAGATAAAGACTTTGATTATTTTGAAATATTGATGAACCCAGAGAATTGGTGCTGGTCGCTCCTGTAGTCTTGCCAATTTCTACTGAAAAAACTCCATTAGTCGGAATAATGTTAACAGTATTGCTAGCAGCCAAAGTTCCAGATGCCGTATAAAGAATATTGCCTCCGGTCAAAGAATCGTAAATAGAAAACCCCATTTTTTTCGTTGTTGTAACCGAAGCGCTGCTTTGCAAAAGCTTGCCTTGATAAGTGATAATGCTTGGTGGAGAAGCCGCTTCAACCCGATTGCCCTGCAGGCCAAACAAAAAGAGAAAAGTAAACAAGCTCGCAAATGCTGTAATACAAATAACCAAAAACACAAACGAGCGGTTCTCATCTGTTTTCTGAACCTTTCTGTTTATTGCCCAAAAAAGCTTACGAACAAACATGGATTTCGTAAGTTAGGCGTCTGCCGCGTTCACAAATATTTGCCGCGCGAGCAGGGCTGATTAATGAAATCTTCAATGATGCATTCATTGATGATTTCATCTATATTCTATCATAAATAACAAAAAAATGACATGTTAATAAGTCATTTTTTTTTAAGAAAAACTATTTTTTATTACCAGCGTCTTCGCTCTCTTCAGATTTATCGGCAGGAGAAACGGGCGAAGCTTTTTTCTCTTCGTCTACTTTTACTTTTGTTGCTTCTCCGCTCTTTTGGCTATCAATAAAATCAGAAACTTTCTCATAGCTGGACAGCATTTGCTTGCCAGACAAACTTGCTGAATCATCACCTTTCTTTTCCATTGAAACATCTTCTTTGACAATAACATCTTCTGCTTCTTTCAAATTGATGTCCTTGGTGCGCCCTTCTTTATACCCTTCTTTTTCAAATGTCACATAATAATCATTTGGCCCCGCAAGAAAGGCGTACCGGCCTTTTTTATCAGTCAGCTCTGTCGCTGCCAATTTATTGTATTCTTTGCTAAACAGCCTGGCGACTGTTCTGCCAATTGGTTTTTTATCATACTGATCATAGACAATGCCCCAACCCTTTGGTTTCTTTGGCTTAACATAATGAATGAAAAGAATATACAAACCAATATGCGCCGCGAGAAAAACCGCCACGTACCACACCGGACTAATGTAAAAAGCGATGAGTGTCGCCGCGATGCCAAAAACGGAGACCGTATGCTGTACCACTCGCACCCTGCTCTCCAAGACAACGCGGCGAATAGGTTTTGTCTCCCCGTCAGGATCAACAGGTATATTTGGAGTTATGCTTGTATTTGCTTCTTCTACATGTATGAGCTCGGCATGGTACACATCCGTAATTCTTCCATCTTCATTAATTCCTGCCAGCAATTTCGTTGGGTATTGAAATCCTTGCTTGGCCGCTTCCAACGTATAGTCGCCCGGCTCGGCAATAAATAAAAATCTTCCTTTTCTATCCGTAACCCGAGATTGAAGAATTTTGCGCGTCTTTGGATCTATCAGCCGAACAGTTGCTAAATCAAGCGGCATTTTTGTCAAACTGTTATACACCGCCCCCCACTCTTTTCTCTTTCTTTTGCCAAGCAATAGCAATGGCTGCAGAAATAGAAAACGCAGCAAAGGAAAAAGAATACTCCACAACGATGGCGTTACTATAATAACAGAAGTGGCCACAACACCTGGCGCAATCAGTCTTCTTGTTGTTTTTTCAACTATAGGATTATCTGCTGTTCTCTTGAACATCCCAATCATTTTCACCGCCTGCTCGCCAATTTTTTTAGCAGTCTGTTCCAGACCTAAAAATTTAAACGCATTTTGGACAAATTCCCTCGCTTTCTTCTGAAAAATATTAACAATTTTTTTTTCGGGTTCGCTTTGATTAAGATTCAATTCATTATCAATAACATCCTCAACCGGCAAAGGAATATACGCGCCGCTGACAGATGATCCAGCGCCTGGCGAAGTATGAAATGCTGATTCAACCGGCGGCTCTACTGGCGGTTCAACCGGAGGTTCAACCTGCGGCTCTACTGGCGGCTCTACTGGCGGTTCAACCGGAGGTTCAACCGGCGGCTCTACTGGAGGTGCGACTGGCAACGCACCGCCTCCGCTGCTTTCTGTTTTACAAACTGAAGAACACCCATCTCCATTTATAATATTACCGTCATCGCATTCTTCGCCGCTATCAATACTCCCATTGCCGCAAATAGCGGTAATTGTCGCGTTCACATCAATTTGGCTGGTAGCCGTTTGCGCCGCATGAACAAAAAACAAAAAAAAGAAAGCCGATAACACACTCATGGTTGATAATAAAATTTTTCTATCTCGGCTCATAATTCTATTTCTATTACTTTTAGGATTTGCGCGTTTGTCATTCCGAGCGCCGCCCGCCCGCCGATTTGGCGGGCGGAAACAAATAAAAATAATGGCTGCGCCAAGCGCTAGAATGAAAGCCAAACCAATTGCCCATTTGGGAACAAACCAAAATACTGCCACATCCATAATTTTTTTTTCTGATAACCCATAGATAATTTCCGCTGTTGCTTGAATCGGACCATAAGCCCCCTTTATTGTCTCGCTTTCTAAAACGTACTTATCTTCCCATGCGCCGTTGGGCAGCACCTTTCGTTGTCTTGGATTAATAGTGAAAATTCTGATTTCATTGTTCTGCCTGTCGCGAACAACAATCTGTCCTTTGGGGATCAAATGGATGTTGCCATTATTTCGCAGACGTAATGACAGCTGAATAGGACCGCTCGTTGTCCAATCTTGATCAAATGAAAATATTTCTCGCGTTAAATCTTCATTAACAACGCCTGCAACATGAAGAAATAACAGCGAACCTGTCCTTGAATCTACTGCCACACGGCCTTCTTTTGATTCTTGTTTTACAAACAATCCAAGATAACGGCTTCTTGGCTCGGCATCCAGAGGAACAGCTATAATAAAATTAAATTCACCCTCTTCATTGGGGCGCAGTTCTATTTTTTGCGGGTTCGCTGATATCCAATTTTTTGCTTCATCTTCCTGCCCAAAAATCGCCGCGCCGGTTGTCTCATCAATCGCAAAAGCATCAATCTCCGGAACAAAAATTTTGCTCTCGCTTTCATCATTAAACACTTCCACCATTACTGTCTGACTCTGCCCAGGATTGATCACTGCCGCTTGCCGCGCAGGAGAAATGGTAACGGCCATGGCGGACGGCATGGCCAAAAAAAGACTGCCCAAAACTAGAGAAGTAAATAAAAGGATTGTGGTAAAACGAGACATACAAACTACCTGATGCGCAACGCACGCGGCATGATGCATAACGAATTACGGCGAATTGAGTCCTGTTGCGCGTATTATGCATCGCGTCTTGCCTCATGCTATCTGCCTCATGTATCATGTCATGGGTCATGCTGCGTGAATCGTGCATCATGTTTTTACGGATTGGCCGTAATAGTAAATGTTACAGTGTGGGAATACGCGCCTGCCTTGGTATTTTGCGAGGCGGCGGCGCTAAATACAACCGCAGTTTGGCTATTTGAGACTGGAACATATGAAGATGCGACTACTACCGAGCCATTAATCGCTGTATCGCTTACAAGCAACCCATCGCCGCTGCTGGTTCTAATTCCGTATTCTTCTGTACCAGCCGTAACCGATCCATCGGAAACGTCGTTTATATCATTCGCTCCTGACGCCAAATTGCCGCTTTCAGAGATCGTCGCGCCATATCCAGTGATAGAGTCGGCTGTAACAGTAAGTATCAAGCTGTCGCTAGCAACAATCGAAACAGGACTGCTTCCAAAATCCAGACTGATAGAGCTTTTATTAAAAGAAACGGTTAATGAGCCGGAGCCAGTCGCTCCGGCAAAACCGCCAATCAATGAATAGACGCCTCCGCTCTTGGTGTCATCTGCGCTTATACCCTCAACCGCCCCCTCCAACGAATAATTGCCGCCTATTATTAAATCACCCTCTGACATTATCAAACTATCAACAGGAATATTATAACTCCCGCCAGTCATTGCGGTATTTACTGGCTGTGTCCACAAAACCAGCGCAGTGATTATTAATCCTGTGAATATTTTTTTCATACAAAAAAATTATACCACAAAATAAGATTATTAAAAAGTTTGGTAATTACTGTGAATTACGAAACCACCTCTTTATTGTCATTCGGCGACAACCACATAATGACAGATTGCTTACTTTCTTTTTAACTTTTAGACCGTTGAATAATTGATATTTTGCTTTAATTTGTCATTCCCGCGGAGGCGGGAATCCAGAAAATTGGCTAATTTATCCAGCATTGCGACTGGATTCCCGCCGGAGTTTATCCTCGCGCAGGCGGGGGCGGGAATGACATTTGAATTATTCAACGCTGCTCTCAACTTTATAAACTATATTATATTGTACGACATTATTTTATATCTAAATTATAAATAATAATTTATAAATTATATCTAAAATAGCTTCGTAAATCTATTATCTTTCAACTTAAATCGCCTATTTATCTTAAACTTATCTCTAAATTCTTGTTCCACAAAAAACCTTTTAATTTAAATAGCAGGATTATTATTGCCAGTCAGATAAAGTTATTAACATACTACCACTCATAACCACAGATTTGTACACATTTTATCAATCCTTAATCCGTCTACGCCTGTGGGCTGCGCCGGACAAGTTCCGTCTCCGCCAGTTGACGGAGTTTACCCTGCGTCGCCCGTCCGCCAGCTGGCGGGCTGGAGAAGACGGGCCGGACAAAAAAACAATTTAATTCTCATCAGCTTGTTGCGGAACAAGGACCCAAAGCTTATTCTGGGGTTCATACCATTGATTATTTCACGTGTGACAAAATAATAAAAAATTGGCTTTTGACCAATTTTTGTATACACTAGTGTATACAATTGTAATGTATTACGCTACATGTATTATACATCATGAACACGAAACAGTGGACTCGAGGGGATTCGAACCCCTGACCCCGGCAATGCGAATGCCGTGCTCTACCAGCTGAGCTACGAGCCCGTTTTTATCACGATACATGATGCACACAGCATGATTCATCACGAATTGTCCAAATTGGGTCGTGTTGTGTGCATCATGCATCATGAACTCGGTGACCCCGACAGGAATTGAACCTGTATCTAGACGTTAGGAGTGTCTTGTTCTATCCGTTGAACTACGGGGTCTTTTTCTCCGCGCCGGTGTTCCTGCTTGCCAGGCGAGCTCAAAGAGCCCCTTCAAAATATTCGCCAAAGCCGAACTCTGCGCCATTATACCCATTCTGTTGGGCTTTTTCAAGAGCATCATCGCCACTTTATCCTCATAGATATTAATTTCCCCGCCGAACTCCGCTATTCCGGGTAGCTGATCCGACCTAATCCAACGATAATCCGTGTATTTTAACGATCCCTTGTAAAATTTCATCCATTCCCGGGCTTGGGGCGTGTCTAATATCAAAAAACGTTCTTTAATTCTTCGTCTGCTTCGTTCACGGTTGTAATCCTTGCCAAACTGGCGCAACTCCGGAATATCCCAGCCCTCAATATCAAGAATAGAAAAAATCTCTGTTTTTGATTCCAAGGTTTCGCTATAAGTGTTTTTAATCCCGACCAAACCTTCCTGGAAGCGAATCGTCGGCTTCTCCGCAATTTTATACAAAGAAATCAATTCTGGCAAGAGCTTCTCTGCCTCTTTCAACTTTTTTTCCCAGGTATTTTTTTTATTTTGTAAGTGTTGAACCAATTGGCGCGGATGCGTCGCGGAAAAAATAATTTTGCTCCCGCGTCCAGAAACCCGATCCACCAACCCGTACCAGCCGAGTTTTTGGAGCACATGGTAGCCAAGCGTGCGCGTCACACTGGCTTTTTTAGTTATCTCACTAACGGTTGAGGGGCCAAGTTCAAGCAAAGCCAAATATATTTTTGACTCTGTTTTGTCCAAACCGAGTTGTTCTAAATTCTTGTCCATATAATATCAATGATATTATAATTTATCCTTTAAATTATGTCAATCTTAATTTACATTATTTTATAATTTTATAAAAAATAAGCAAATTATAACAAACTTATACTTATATATTGATAAATATGATTTACAAAATATACAAATATGCAAAACTTTAATTAGGAGGTTTTGCCATGACAAGACAAAAAGTGTGGATCCCGAGGATACACTATGAGATCCGCGGGGGTTTCGGCCTTGACCGGTCAATGCGCACCTACACCAACCAACCGCCGAATCAGGTCATTCGGCGGCCAAACCCCGAACCTCCTGCCGAAAAGGCGGAGAAGTAGGACAACGCCCGCCTCGATTCACTTCGGGGCGGGCAAAAACATTTTCGGGAGGAATCGATACAGGATTCAAGTCTCATCCAAGACAAGCTGGTTTCCCTTTCTTTTTCTCAGCTCTAAAGCAAATGAGGCAAAGAATAAGGACAAAAAAATCCGCTGATGAGGCGGATTTTTTGTTTATCCACACCCGTGTATTGACAAAATTAAGTATATAGTTTATAATACATTTTATATACAATAAACCATAAACTATGAAATATGCGAACAAATACTGCTGAAAAAATATATAAATTTATTCAAGAGCAAGGGCAGACAACACCTAAAAAAATTATTGATTTTATTGGTTTTAGCGCCCCGGCTGTTTTTCGCCAATTAAAAAAACTCCAAGAACGAGAATTAATCCAAAAAAGCGGTGTTCCTCCGCGGGTGCTTTATCATCTACCAATGACTCCAAAGGAAAGATTAATTCAAGAAACAATTTTGTGGGTGATTAATATTCAGGCGGAAATTATTAACAATAAAGACTTCTATTGTCCGACAAGAGATGTTTTTCAATTTAGAACCGAACGAATACTAAAGGCATTACTTGACAGCGGATTAGACGAATCGCTATCATACCTGCTTGTAGCCGTGATTGGAGAAATAGGCAACAATTCATATGATCATAATTTGGGCAATTGGCCCGATATCCCTGGAGTATTTTTTAAAGTAGATTTGCCTGAACGGCTTATCATGCTGGCAGACAGAGGACAGGGAGTGCTGACAACTTTAAAAAAAATCCGCCCGAACATTGCCGATGATACCGAAGCGCTACGAACGGCCTTTACCGAAATCATCTCCGGCCGCTCGCCTGAACACCGTGGCAATGGTTTGAAATTTGTTAGACGGGTAATAGAAGAAAATAAACTGACACTCACGTTTTATTCCGGCCAGGGAAAGTGCCTCATAGAAAATGGGGGGATAAAATTTTTAAAGGCAGAGAAAAACGTTAAAGGCACGGCGGCAATAATAGAATTTTAATTAGTATTATGAGACTTGAGTTAAAAAAATTTGGCACAATTTTGAGCTCCCGGCCGGCGGCTAAAGAGGCATGGCTGGCAACCCGAGCCTATATTTTAAATGATGTTAGGCCTGATCAAAAAATAGAGATTGATTTTTCTGGCGTAGCGGTCTTGACTCCCTCGTGGGCCGACGAATTCATCTCCGCTCTAAAAGAAAAATACCCCAATCAAGTGATTTTACTGCCGTCAGACAACAAATCAGTAAAATTATCTTTAGAATTTGTTCGGTAAAATATGCAAACTACTTTATTAATCATCCTCTCCATCGGACTAGTCGCCACGCTCGCTATTCTTTTTATTCTATACAAAAAACTGTCGGAAAATAATAAACCCAAAGAAGGCGAACCAAACCTCTTCGTCATGCTGCAAAACCAGATGCAGGAACTCGCGCGGGTGTTTGATGAAAAAATGAGCGTGACGCACAAGACCATGAACGAAACCCAGCAGAACCTTAATAAAACCTTGCAGGAGCAGTTTGGCCAAAACGCCAGGATTATCCAGGGCATCAGCGGCCAGAGTACCAAAATGATTTCGGAAATCACGGAAAAATTAACTAGTCTGGACAAAACCAATCAGCAGGTGATCGGTTTTTCTGAACAGCTAAACAATCTGCAAAAGGTCTTGACTCATCAAAAACAGCGCGGCAATCTCGGGGAGGCCGGATTGCAATTAGTTTTGGAAAATATCCTGCCGCCGACTGCGTTTGAATTGCAGTATTCATTTCCAGACGGCGACACCGTGGACGCAGTAGTGAAAACCAAAGACGGCCTGATTCCGGTGGATGCTAAATTTTCATTAGACAACTATAATCGCGTTTTGGAAGCGATCGACGAGCGGCAAAAAGAAGAATATGAAAAGGACTTTAAAAATGATCTGAAAAAACGGATTGACGAAACCGCTAAATACATTAAACCCAAATACGGCACTCTGGAATTCGCTTTTATGTTTATTCCGGCCGAAGCGATTTATTATGATCTGTTAGTCAACGAGGTGGGCGCGGTAAAGGTAAACACGAAAAGTCTGATTGAATACGCGTTTAACAATAAAAAAGTGATCATCGTCTCGCCCACCACTTTTGCCGCGTATTTGCAAACGGTCTTGCAGGGACTGCGGGCCTTGAAAATTGAAGAGAGCGCTATGGTAATTAGAAAAAACGTGGAAATGCTCGGCAAGCATATCAATGCTTACGAGGACTACATGAAAAAACTCGGCACCAACCTAGGCACGACCGTTAATAGCTATAACACGGCATATAAAGAGCTAGGTAAAGTTGATAAGGATGTAATGAGAATTACGGAAGGAGAGAGAACGATTGAACCGCTCGCGATAGAGGGGCCGAGGGGGGAGGAGTGAAAGGTTTATTGGTTTATGGGTCGGCCTCCAAAAACTGTTGACATAAATTGGTGATTGCCGTTATACTCGCCGCACGATAACAAATAAAGCAGAGTAAGGCAAATTGATGATAGTAAACAGTAAGTCGTCCCACCCCGCACAATGCGGAGCGGCAGGATAATTGGTAATTAACGATTATTTTTAAAACCAATTACCAATTACTAATTACCAGTTTCTGGTTACGTTCGCAGGAGCTAAAGCTCCACGAACCCCCGCTAAAGCGGGGTAGATTAGATCCAAAGCCCTTAAACTAATAATCCAATAACCAAATTTATGCCAAAAAATCAAATTGGAGGAACTGGGGAGGAAATTAAAAAAGAAAATAGCCCCGCGACCGACGCGGCGGCGGAAAAAAAATTGGAAAGACCGCCCAAGAAAAAAACACCGGCGAAAAAACGAGAAGGAATTAAGATCGCGCCAGCGCGCGAGCCGGCAAAGAACAAAAAAACAGGAATGGTGATCGCCGGCGGATTTTTAATTTTACTTGTCGTCGTGGTCGGCCTTTATATCAAACAGACCGTCTCCAGCAAAACCCAGCAAAAAGAATTGGCGGCAAAAATAGAAACCGTGGAAGAACAAACCAGCGCGATTGACGAGCTCAAAAAGCAGGTAGAGGATCAGCGGCAAAAGCTGACCGAAAAATTGGAAAATGTCACGCGGTTGTGGGGCGAAACAAAACAAAAAATAGAAGAGCAGGAAATCCGCGCCAAACGCGAACAGAACCAAACCGCCAAACTCCCCGCGCTCTGCGCCGAAAATCCAAAAGCGTCCGCCACCGCCTCGTCCACCTATCCGGTCCATCCGCGCTATTTTGGCCTGAGCAATCTGGGACAATTCTTTACGGCTGATGATTGCGGCAAAAAACGAAACGACGAATTGGCGGCCGTTTACAAAAACGGCTACGCGCTGGGGTCGCAAGTTGAATTATTTAGCAATGCCGAGCCGACAGCTGAACTGTTAACCGCGTTCAAATCCCTCGGCTATGCCTGCGCCGCCGATGCCTTGGACAATGCCTGCCATCTTTGGACCCTTGGCAACGCCGTCACTTCCACTGAATTCATAAAACTCAAACCCTTCACGAACCTGCTGAAAAAAGAAACCTGCGTAAAGTGTTGACAGCGGCGGTCATTTCCGCTATACTCTTCGCACGACAGCTGTAAGTTATAAGCCGTAAGTCATAAGAAAACAGTAAGACAATGAAGCAATTTAACAATTTAACAGTGTAACAATCATTAATCAATCACTCATAAACCCTTAAACCAATAAACAATTCACCCCATTATGCCAATCAAACAAAGCGCTAAAAAAGAACTGCGTAAAATCAAAAAAAGAACCGCTCTAAACCTGGCTGTTAAGGATGCTTACAAAAAAGCGGTCAAAGACGTAACTAAAGCGTTCGCGGCCGGCGAAAAGGACCTGGCCGAAAAACTCCGCCTGGCCCAGAAAAAATTGGACAAAGCCGCTAAAAGAGGAGTAATAAAAAAACAAACCGCGGCGAGAAAGCTGTCGCGGCTGATGAAGAAAGTAAAAACAGTTAAATAACACCCTGCCCTCCAACCTTCTTAAAAAGTTCCCCTTCCCCTCGTAGGGGAAGGGGGCAGAGGATGAGGTGTTGGACTCTTTACCACACCTACTCCGCGCAGATTCTCCCAACGAAAATATCCAACAACAACGACTGGCCGCCCTGGCCGGTTTTTGTTTGGATATCCAGCTCAAGCAGGCGTTCGTAAATGTTTTTTAATTCCGCCATGGTGTATCGCTTGACCAAAGGCAGTGATTTTTTCACCACAAACGGATGGAGCCCCAACTTTTGCGCCAGAACGCCGCTCTGGATATTATCTTCGCGGTCAAACATGTCTCGGAGTTCCAACAAAATACGAAACTGCCTTATTAACATCGCAAAAATATACTGCGCGTCCTCGCCTTTATTATATTGTTCCTGAATCATGACAAAAACCTGTTTGGGATTTTTCGCGACAATGGCGTCTACCAGATTGAAAATGTTGTCGTCGGCGCGTTCGTCTAGAAACAATTGGACGTCCTTTGCCCGTATTGCCTCCGCAACCCTGTCAACGGCGTAGAGACGCCCCGCCGGGGCGTCTCTACCCGCCGGGGCGTCTCTACCCGCCGCCGGGGTGTCCCCATGTGCCGTGGCGTCCCCACGCAACGCACCGTCGCCGCCTTCGGAATAACAATACGCCACCAATTGTCCAATCAACGAATTCAACCGCCACATGTCGCCCCCCACGTTCGCGGCCAGATAATCGACCGCGGGCCGGTCAATGACGCCGCCGCGTTCTTTTACTTCGCCCGCGATCCAGGTCGCCAGTTTGGCGCCGGAAAATAATTCAAACCGCTGGGCGTATTTTTCTTTTTGCAAACGCGCGAACAGTTCTTTCGCCGCCTTGGTTTTTGGCGTTGCCGTTTCATCCCCTTTTTTCTTTTGCGCCGGATCGTCCAGCGCTTCCCAAAAAATAATCACGTTTGATTCCGGCATTTTTTTTTCTTCAATTCTTTTCAATAACCCTTCCAATAAATCCGTCTGTTTAGAATTTAACAAATTTTCAATCACCACCATCCGCCGCTCGGCCAAAAACGGCGTAGCCAAAATTTCGCTCGTAACCCGGCGGGTGTCTTCTTCTTTTTCCGCGTCCAAACGAACCACATTCAGCCCTTGCGGGTCGCGGTCATGTTTGAACTTGGCGATCATTTTTTTCAATTGTTGCCGGCTACGGAAGGTGTCCGGGCCGTATAAAAATATAATCATAAAACATGAAAACAATCCGTACCCCATTTTTGGGGATTTTGTTTAATATATCGGCGGATATTATTCAACGCGATTTCGTTGCGGATAATATGGTCGTGGAATCGCGCCTGCCAGGAAAAATCCGAATGTCCGGCCGAACGAATCCGTTTGGTGCAAATTGATTTAAATTGGTTGACAATTGAACCCAACGAATTGGGTTTCCAATTGGGATTGGGGCCGCCGGTATTGGACGATCGGTTGATTGCGTTCACGGATGCATTGTCAACGTTGGTAATAATGCAATCGTTTGGTGGAATGCAATCGTTTGGTGGAATGCAATCGTTTGGTGGAATGCAATCGTAGAGACGCCCCGGCGGGGCGTCTCTACCGCCAACGTTATTCCCACCGCCAACGTTTATTCCGTCACCAACGTTTTCCCCACCGCCCGCATCATTCCCATCACCCACGTTTTCATCACCGCCATTTGTCGTTGAACCTGACATTACCGCCATTTTATTTTCCCCCAATGTTTTTATCACCACAATCCCATGCAAATGGTTCGGCATCACCACCCACGCGTCCAATTTTATATTATCGCGAATTCGCGGCGTTTTCAACCATTCCTCCCGAACAATTCTGCCCGTCGGGGATAATATCATACCACCATTTTCAATTTTGCCAAAATGGCAAATCCGTCCGCCCGTGCAAATCGTCACAAAATAACGCCCAACGGACGTGTAATTCCAATTCGGATGGCGGGCTGATGCGATACGGTATTTATTGCGAAACAATTCGTTGAACATAAAAAGAATCATATCTATTTTATCACATCTGTCCGATATTCTTCTACAGCTCATAACCGCTCAGGCCTACCGCGCGTATTTTGATTTTTTGTGGAAGGATGGGAAGAAACACGAGGCGCGACGCATGTAGCGAGGCATGCAATGCGAACAAAAATACCGTCCCGGAGACTCGGGGCGGTATTTTATTTTCTTCAATTTTTATTACTTTACTTGCGCTTTCTCTTGCTTGTAATTTTCCGACCAGCCATACATGGCGTCAATCACCTTTTTGATTGCTGCTTCGGCCAATCTTTTGCGAGTCATAAAGATCGCTTGGTCATTTTCACCCTTGATGACCTTACATTTTTTAATATTTAATATTTCATCGTCCCGCTCGCTCATGGCAATATTTGCCAAATCAGTCAGCAAAGCCAGAAATAGTTCTTCTGTTTCAACCTTAGTGTGTACTCCTGTAGATAAATTTCTTAATGCCGGAAAATCTTCATCTTTATAGAGTTTAATACAGTCTCCACTATGTGTAGCGCTTTCGGAACCTAAAAGAAAGTCTGCCGTTGGAAGTGCTTTGCCGGAAAAAACACCGTTATTATATGCTTCCCTGACGGCATTATATTTGGCTTGCAGGCCAATCGCTGTCATCAAATCTTCTACTGCTTTGTGTTCTGCCCGGGTCTCTTTAGCTCCCTCCGCTTTCTGGTGCGTTTCCGCTAAATTTTTAGAGAACATTGTATCCGCCATATTTATACAATTTAAAAATAAAATCCTCCCTATAATAGGAGGATACTCTCTCTCTCTCTAAAATGCAAGCGGGGTGGGGATAAATAAACGAGGGTAAACGAGTTCCCCCGTCCGGGGGACAGGGAAGGGTCTCAACGAGCGCAGGCACAATAAAAAATGTCTCAATATTTAACCGCCAACCTGCTACACCACTCGTCAATCACCCCCATCACCCTCTCCCGCTCAAACAAAACCTCGTCATTCTTAAATCTTATCACCACATACCCTCGGCGACGTAAAAATTCTTCTCTTCGCCTATCATATTCCGCCTGAAAATCATCTAAATGAATTGATCCATCCACCTCTATTGCTAAACGCAATTCATGACAATAAAAATCAACAATAAACTTGTCGATGCTTGTTTGTCGGCGAAATTTATACCCGGTTTTCTGTCTTCTCAAATCCTGCCACAGCACATACTCTGCTTTTGTCGGACCGATTCGCAAACGTTTTCGTCTTTGTTTTGTCAGGTCGTCTATGATATAACGATCTCTTTTTGACATACGCTCGTTTGTTACCATGCGCTCGTTGAGACCTCTACCTGTCCTTCTCCTACGAGGAGAAGGAACGCGTGTGCGCTCGTTTATTTTAATTCCCCCCACCTCGCCCCCACCCGCACATCCACCCCAATCGGCACGCGCAACTTCGCCACCCCCTCCATCGCTTCTTTTACTAATTTAGAAATTTCATCTTCCAACCCCTTCTTCACCTCCAACACCAACTCATCATGCACTTGTAAAATAATCTTCACCTCTCCAATCTTATAATCTTTTAATCTTTTAATCTTTTCGCTCACCTCAATCATCGCCATCTTCATCAAATCCGCGGCCGTGCCCTGAATCGGCATATTAATCGCCATTCGCTCGCCCGCGCTTCGCATTTGGAAATTGTCGGATTTTAATTCCGGAATATACCGCCGCCGGCCGAACAGGGTTTCCACATAGCCCTCTTTTTTAGCAAATTCAAGCGTCTGGTCAAGATATTTTTTCACTCCGGCAAACTGTTCAAAATATTTGGCAATAAACTCCCGCGCTTCGCTCTGGGAAATTCCGGCCCGCCAGGATAATCCGTACGACCCCATGCCGTAGAGAACGCCAAAATTAACCGCTTTGGCCGCGCTCCGCATTTCTTTGGTTACTTTGTCCAGACCAACGCCATTAATGGCCGCCGCGGTGGCTTGATGGATGTCTTCTCCCCGTTCAAAAATCTCCATCATAATTTTGTCTTCGGCGAGCGAGGCGACGATGCGCAGTTCAATCTGGGAATAATCCGCCACCACCAGACAATATCCTTTTTCCGCCAAAAACGCTTTGCGGATTTCCCGCCCCAGTTCGGTTTTGATGGGAATGTTTTGTAAATTCGGATCTGAGCTGGAAAGTCGGCCGGTGGTAGTTACTGCCTGATTAAAAGTGGTGTGAATGCGACCGGTCTTTTTGTTGATTAAATTCGGCAAAACGTCAATATAGGTATTGCGCAGTTTTTCCAATTCCCGATATTCTTCAATCAATTCAACAATCGGGTGCGCGCCCCGCAGTTTTTCCAATTCCGGCGAGGCCGTGGAATAGCCGGTTTTGCCTTTTTTGATTCCTTGCGCCGGCAGTCCCATTTTTTCAAATAAAACGTCCCGCAACTGAACAGGCGAAGACACATTAAATTCTTCGCCGGCTTCTTGCCAGATTTTTTTAGTAACTTTGTCAATATCTTTGACCACTTCTTTGGAAAGCCGCCCGAGCATCTCCTTATCAACCGCCACGCCGTTTAATTCCATTTCCGCCAAAACCGGAATCAGCGCCATTTCTATTTTTTCAAACAATCCTTTATCTTCCATCTCACTAAGTTGTTTGTCATATTTTTGATAAACTTGCAAAACCAAAATTAACTCTTCTGCCGCAATCTTTGGATTCACTCCAAACAAGCTGGCCTGATCAGAACTTCCCGGCAGATCCTTGCCTAGCTCGCGCATTATAATCGCCTTCAAATCATGGGCTCTGGTGCTGGAATTTAAAACATAGGAAGCAATCATGGTGTCAAATAAATTGTTACATTGTTTCATTGTTTCATTGTTACATTGAAGTACCTTTATTAATTGTTTGAGGTCGTGCCCGATAAGTAAAATTTTCTGATCAGTAAAAATCTCCGCCAATTCGTCAAACCGCCCATCCACAAAATAACTATTTCCATCAACCACAAAAACCAGCCCCTCAAATTTTCCTTCAATAATATTTTTCCCGCTAACTATTTCTTTACACGCAAAAACTCCGGCTTTTTTAATCTCGTTTGCCAACTTTTTAACCTCATCGGCTGACTTAATAATTTCTATTTCAATGCCGCCGTCTATTTTTTTCCTACTCTCATTCTGTAACTTGTAACTTGTAACTTGTAACTTATTTTCAACGCTCGCTCCTGGGATACGTTTAAGCAGTGAAAAAAACTCAAACTTCTTCAACATCCCCTCAATCTTCCCCGCGTCAAACCGACCCGTCTCGCAATCATCCAAACTAAACTTCAGCCCTTTCACGTCCGTATCAATCGTTGCCAACTTTTTACTCATCTCCGCATCTCTTTTTCCATCTTCCAATTTTTTAATCACCGAATCACTAATCTTATAATCTTTCAATCTTTCAATCTTTCGGTAAATATCTTCAACCCCCCCAATCTTTGTAATCAACTCCGTCGCCGTCTTCTCCCCAATCCCTTTCACCCCCGGTATATTATCCGATGCGTCACCGCGCAGGGCTTTGTAATCTACTATCATCTCCGGTCCAAAACCAAACTCTTCCTTTACTTTTTTCTCATCAAACAAATGGTAATCAGACATTCCTTTGCGCAACAAATACACTTCAACTTTTTCATTTTCAACGAGTTGTAACATATCTTTGTCGCCGGTCACAATAATCGCTTCAATATCTAATTTCAAATTTCCAGTTTCCAGTTTCTTGGTTATCGTCCCAATCACATCATCCGCCTCAAATCCCTCTTTCGTATAGATCGGAATCCCAAACGCTTCCACAATCTGATAACAAAGCGGAATCTGGTCATACAAATCTTGGTCGGCTTTCACGCGCGTAGCTTTGTAATCCGCGTACAATTTATCGCGAAACGTCGGTCCGGCCACGTCAAAACTAACCGCGAGGTGCGTGGGTTTCAAATCATTAATAACTTTGAGCAACATTGAAGTAAAGCCATAGACCGCGTTCACCATGGTGCCATCTTTGGCCGTCATGGGCGGCAGGGCGTGATAAGCGCGGTGGATAATGGCGTTGCCGTCAATGATGATAAAACGTTGTTTCTCTTTTAGCATATCACATAGATTGTAACATGTTTACGCAAACAAAAAAACAGCCGCCTCCGGCTGCATAAAAATAAATTGGGGAGGGCGGGTTACCGGACTGTTGGCGTCCAGACCCACCGTCCCTGCCGGTTACTTGATCTTCGTCCGCTTTCGCAACCGCCGATGGTGCAAGATGGCTTCCCGCAACGCACCGCCGATCGCAAATAGCGTGGCAACAGCCAAGTACCCGACCACTCCATATCCCACCACTTCCATGTTTCCCTCCTTCCATGGAGGGGCCTTCGGCCCCGTCCAAAACATACTTTTATAATAATAACAAAGGATGAAAATAGTGTCAAGAATAGGGGAGTGTTTATAGCCTTGAAAAAAGACAAGAAACATGATATTCTTGTTTTGTGTTTTCCGTTTATTTCTTCACCCAACAAAACTGCGGCAGATAAATCCAGAGAAAGGTCTACAAAATCTGAAATCTAAAATCATAAATCTAAAATCAAACGGTACGGTAGCCAAGCAGTAAGGCAAAGGTCTGCAAAACCTTTATACGCGGGTGCGATTCCCGCCCGTACCTCTGAATCACGGTGCACGATACACGCAGCACAATACAATAAAAATCCCCATCAGGGGATTTTTATTCTGTTATGAGTCGTGCGGAGCCTGCCCTGAGCGAAGCCGAAGGGTGCATCCTGCCTCATGATTAAAATACTTCCATCACCAACCGCTTCACGCCGAAGACCTTGGCTTCGGGCAATTCTGGCATCCAGATATCAATTCTGCCATATCCATATCTGGCATTCATCCGGTCACGTACGACAAAAATCTTGTCACCAAATATTTCCGGAAAACGAACTTGCGTCCCCATAGGCAAAAAGTTGGAGGCAATGGTGTTGCCAAAACCTTTCTTTTCATAAAACTCGCATAAATCAAACCCATTAGCCGTAATACATGGCGTATCGTCTGTTTGCCAAACATGGCTAGTATAAGCAGTAGCAACCGCTTTGATGGTTTTTACTGGCTTTCGGTCTGCCGAAAGAGGAAAAGCTCCTGAAAATGTATTTAATTCTTCCGCTTCAAACGGAACATTTAAAATCATCAAATCATGCCCTGCATCCTCTTGCGTTTCGGCATTTACCACCTGTGGGGTAGTTATTGATATAGACAAACTAACAACCAAAACAACAGAGATTGAGGCTTCATATATGCTTTGGTATATTTTTCGCTTAAATATGGCCATATTTTCTTATTTACTTTTTTTGGCTAAATTAAGCCAATTTTTTAATTCAATAATACCGTTCAAATATAATACCCTAGGAATATACCCAGGGTACTATTACTATATTTTTGGTGCTTCTACTATACCATATCCCCTCAATTGTGTCAAGACTGAAACTCCTTTGCTATGCAAGTGTTCAGCCGCCCCTGTCCGTGCTATAATGGAAGACGGATATGGCGGTATTATAGTCAAATACTCAAAAAATTTATGCGGGACAATCAATCCAATAAGCGCTCCTACGGATTTATAAACAAGCCCCCAACCAGAGAATCTCGCAGTTATGGCGACCAAAAACAGCAAATCCCGCAGGCAGCCTTTAAACAAAAAAAAAGAATAATTGGCAGAACAACAGCATCCTTGATCATTTTTTTATTATTACCCTTTAGAATTACTCGTTTCTTCCTTGCTCAAATATGGAAAATCTGGAAAAAGCGCCCAATGCTCAAAAAAAGCGCCAAAAAAAAACTGCTTAAAAAACTAATCATGGCAATCATAGTTTTGGCGGTACTCTCTTTTTTGAGCGGAACAGTTGTTATCGCTTGGGCGAGCAAAGATCTGCCGGATCCAGACAAATTGACCGACCGCCAAGTCGCCCAAAGCACAAAAATATACGACCGAACAGGAAAACGTCTTCTTTATGAAATTTTTTCTAATGAAAAACGAACCATCGTAGAATGGGAAAATATTCCGCAAAATCTTATCAATGCCGTTATTGCCACCGAGGATACAAAATTTTATGAACACAAAGGAATACGCCCCCTCAGCATCTTTCGGGCTTTTGTCAAAAGCCTGTTGCCCGGCAGACGGATAGAAGCAACGTCAACAATCACCCAACAACTGGTTAAAAATGCTATCTTGACCAACGAGCGCCGAGTCGGCCGCAAGCTTAAAGAGATAATTCTTTCCCTCCGGCTGGAACAAAAATATTCAAAAGAACAAATTCTTAAAATTTATTTCAATGAAATTCCTTATGGCTCTACCAACTACGGAGCCGAATCCGCGGCTCAAAGCTATTTTGGCAAACATGTGTCAGAGCTTGATCTGCAAGAATCAGCTACATTGGCCGGCCTGCCTAAGGCGCCCACGCGCTACTTGAACGATCCTATTGCCTTGAAACAGCGCCGCGACTTTGTGCTCCGCCGAATGTTTGAGGAGGGATATATTACTGAGGAACAAAAAAATGCCGCGCAAGCATGGCCGCTCACGCTTGAAAAGCATTACGGCGAAATTGAAGCGCCGCATTTTGTTCTCTATGTAAAAGAGCAGCTGGTAAGCAAATTTGGCGAACAGGCGGTAGACATCGGCGGATATAAAGTAATCACCACATTAGATTGGGAAATGCAAAAAATAGCAGAAAAAATTATTGAAGACCCAGGAACGAAAATTTTAGAAGAGGCAAACGCAAATAATACCGCCCTCGTCGCCCTAAACCCTCAAAATGGTGAAATTTTGGCCATGGTTGGTTCAAAAAACTTTAATAATGAAGAAATCAATGGTCAATTTAATGTTGCCACATTGGGTAAACGACAGCCAGGATCTTCATTTAAACCGATTGTCTATGCTGCCGCCTTTGAAAAAGGATACACTCCTGACACAATACTTTATGATGTGGTGACTGACTTTGCGGTAAGCGGGCCATCTTACCGTCCCCTCAACTATGATTTGGAAGAACGCGGCCCGGTTACTATGCGCCAAGCATTACAAGGGTCGTTAAACATCCCCGCAGTAAAAACATTATATCTGGTCGGGTCAAAAAAGGGCGTAGAATTCGCTGAACGTTTGGGCTATACCACTTTAAGCGAGGGCAATTTTGGCTTGACCTTAGTCTTGGGCGGAGGAGAGGTCAAATTGTTGGAACATGTTGCCGCTTATGGTGTGTTTGCAAACAGCGGCATACGACACCAGCCGGTAAGCATCTTGTTGGTAGAGGATGATCGTGGTGATGTTTTGTTGGAAAACAAAAAAAATAAAGGAGAAAAGGTACTTGACGAACAAATTGCTGATTTGATGTCAAATATTCTCAGTGATGATAGCGCTCGATCATATATTTTTGGCGCTGGTGGAGTATTGACTTTGCCCGATCGGCCAGTAGCGGCAAAAACCGGTACAACGGATAATTATGTTGATGCCTGGACCGTAGGCTACACCCCGTCTCTTGCTGTTGGAGTTTGGGCAGGCAACACAAACAACGCTCCAATGAAAAAAGGGTCCGGCGGCAGCATGGTGGCAGCAAAAATTTGGAACGCTTTTATGAAGGAGGCTCTCAAAGACTCGCCCGTAGAAGGCTTCCCTGAGCCGCCCGCAAACGACGCCAAAAAACCAACGCTTCGCGGATCCACCGACGGCAGTGTTGCTTTGAAAATAAATAAAGTGACCGGCAGGCTGGCAACCAGTTCAACACCAGAGCATCTGATTGTTGAAAGGAGTTTTATTCAGCCACACAGCATTCTTCATTATGTTGACAAAGATAACCCGCGAGGAGATTATCCAACGAGCCCCGGAGAGGATCCCCAGTATGATATTTGGGAAGCGGCCATTCAAGATTGGATAAAAAGGAAAAAAGAAAAAGAGCCGAAGTGGGAAATCTCGTTTGAAGAACCGCCAACCGCAGAGGATGACGAATATTCAATTGAACTCATGCCAAGCCTTAGTGTAATTTACCCTGCTCCAAGCTCTACCATCAAAACCAGACAAATTAAAACTGATATACGCGCCAACGCCCCCCGCGGCGTAACAAAAGTCACTTATAAGCTTGACGAGCGCTTTGTGAGTGTTTTGCGCGAATACCCATTTAATTTGGATTATTACGCCCGCGACTTTGCGCCTGGCGCCCACACCTTAACAATTTTGGTAGAAGATGACATCGGCAATCGTTTGGAAGAAAAAGTGCCTTTTATCCTAGACGTGCCAGAAGAGCCCCCGGGGGTGTCGTGGATTGGAAAAGACCTTGCGCTTTCACGCGGTGATTTTCCACACACGCTTTTCCTCAGTCCGTTTAAGCTTGAACAAATCAATAAAATCAATCTCTATGCGCAAAAATCGGGAGAAGAAAAATTGTTTCTTTCCTCTATTAATGATTTTTCAAACTTGTTTAATAATCAAATTACTTTTGTATTAAACAGTCTGCCCTCGGAGGGGGAGTGGGCGCTGATTGCGGAGGTAGAGCTAAAAAATGGCGCTGTACGAGAAGGGGAAAGACATTCTATTGTTATCAACTAATTAAGCTGATACAGTGTGGCGCAAGCTGTTATCCCCACTATCCACAGCTTATCCCCATTTTACCCACTTTTTGGCTATTTTAAGCCATTTTTTGTTTTTTGAAAGTGTGTTAAAATACGACAGTTGCTCCAAAATAATACAAATCTACAAATAAATGCCAGTGCCGCAAATATTCTTTAATCAGATTGCGCTAAGTAAAAAAGACGGAGCAATATTGGGTATCATTAGTATAAATTCGTAGCCTTGGTGTTATAATTTTTCTATGACTAATCATGAAATCTGGCAGGCTGTTCTTGCTGAGTTTGAACTAAAAATCTCCAAAGCCAACTTTACCACATGGTTTAGAAATACTGGAATTGGCCAATTTTCAAAAGATGGAGAAGTGGTTGTCTGCGTTCCAAACACTTTCACAAAAAGCTGGCTAGAAAAAAAATACCACCCTGATGTTGTCAGACTTCTGGAGCGCATTACCGACAAACGGATTAAAAAAATTGAATATAAGGTTGAAAACATTAAACATATTCAGGAGTTGGAGTGTACCTTTTCCAAGGACGCTTCTGTTTCCAGCATCCAAACTCCGATTTACTCTCGTGAAACAAAACAGATACTTTCTCAATTCGGTCTAAACGCAAAATATAATTTTACTTCTTTTGTTGTGGGCAAAGGAAACGAGCTCGCGCACGCGGCTGCGCGCGCGGTCGCCGACCGTCCGGGAGATGCGTACAATCCTCTGTTTATCTATGGCGGCGTCGGCCTTGGAAAAACACACTTAATACAGGCTGTTGCCAACAAAATGCTAGAAAATAATCCGCAAATAAAAGTACTTTATGTAAGCTCTGAAAAATTTACCGGCGAATTTGTAAACGCTGTAAAAGAAGGCAGGGCAAAAGAATTCAAGGAGCGCTATCGGAATGTTAACCTACTGCTCATCGACGACATCCAGTTCATCAGCGGAAAAGAACAAACACAAGAAGAATTCTTCCACACCTTCAATGAACTGCACCAAAATGGCAACCAGATTGTTCTTACGAGCGACCGGCCGCCAAAAGCCATTCCAGCGATGGAAGATCGGCTCCGCAGCCGTTTTGAGTGGGGGATGATTGCCGACATCGCTCCGCCGGATATGGAAACAAGAGTGGCGATCTTGCAAAAAAAATGCCAAGAAAAACAATTTGATTTGTCGGAAGAAATGTTGCAACTTATCGCGTCTTCTATCCAAAGCAATATCCGCGAATTAGAAGGAGCGCTGAATAAAATCGCCGCTTACCATGATCTCAAAAACAGCACACCTACCGAAGAAACAGTAAAATCAATCTTGGCCAGTTTTGAAAGCCAAACCCTAAAAAAATCGGTAACGCCAAGAGAGCTTATCTTTGGCATAGCAAAATTTTATGATGTTGCTCTTGAGGATCTGTTGGGAAAAAGCAGAGAGAAAAGAGTGTCTTTCCCCCGCCAGATAATAATGTTTCTTCTGCGCGAGGAATTAAAACTTTCTTACCCAGCAATCGGAAATGAGCTGGGAGGAAGAGACCACACCACGGCAATGCATGCCCACACAAAAATTGCCACCAATATTGACAACGATCTAAAGTTAAAACAAGATTTGGAACTGATAAAACAAAAATTATTTTCCCAATC
Organism: Patescibacteria group bacterium; assembly: GCA_041658785.1. GTDB lineage: Bacteria > Patescibacteriota > Patescibacteriia > Magasanikbacterales > UBA922 > JAHJGG01. The sequence goes on along the minus strand of JBAZZL010000001.1, from coordinate 39,073 downwards.
ATTATAATTTCAAGGCGGCGCAGGCAGATTGAATTGATTTAAAAAAATAATATATCGGTGGATAATATTGTTGAAAAAAAAATTAAACTGCCGCCAGCCTGTTGAAAAATATAAAAATCAAAAACACCTTATACACAAACAAAAAATAATACAAAAAAATATAAACAATTAATCAACAAAAAAACACAAACACACCACGTCCGCCACCTTCAATTTTAGACTCAATAAAAAGCAATTTCATGTTTTATCCACTCTATCCACTCCTCTACAATACACAACAATATTATTAATAATAAATAAAGAAAGTGATAATAGAAAATAAATTAAATAATTAAAATATGAAATTTACATGCACGCGAGAAAATTTGTCACACACTCTAGATATTGTGAGTTCTGTGGCTGGCAGACAGGTCAATCTGCCAATCTTGGTAAATATTTTAATTATTGTAAGCGAGTCGAAAGTTGAATTTGTAGCAACAAATTTGGAAATGTCAGTAAAAGCAAACCTGAGGGCAAAAATAGAAGAGGCAGGGACATTTACCGCGCCAGCAAAGACATTGAGTGATTATATTCACCTGCTCACAGAAGATCAGGTTGAAATAAGTTTAAAAGAAAACGAATTAAAAGTATCTTGCGGGAATTCAAGCACAAAAATAAAAGGAACACCCGCGGATGAATTCCCCATATTGCCAGAGGTGGAAGCGTCGCACATTTATCTGTTGTTGGGAGAACCATTCCGGCAGGCGCTGTCTCAAACAGCGATAGCCGCCGCAAAAAATGAAATAAGACCTGAGTTGTCAGGCGTCAACTTTTCATTTTTTACCGAGAGATACCGCGGGTTGGTTTTGGCGGCAACAGACTCTTATCGTCTGGCGGAAAAAAAAGTATCTGTAGCGCAAGGAGAAGATGGGTGTAATTGCATAGTGCCTGCTCGCGCAGCGTATGAAATGGCGAGGTTGCTTGGTTTGGAAAAAAAGAATGATGAAATACAGGCGCGTGTTTTGATCAGCAATACACAACTTCTCTTTCAATATGATAATTACGAATTTAGCACCAGGCTGATTGATGGAAAGTACCCAGATTACACGCAGATAATTCCAGCAGCTTTCAAAACAACAGCGACTTTTCCTTTAGAAGTAATGATAAACAAAATAAAGGCCGCCAGTTTGTTTACTACCGCAGGAGTGAATGCTGTTTCTTTTGATTTTAACGCGTCAAATAATACTGTTGGTATTTCTTCTATGAGCACGCAAAAAGGAGAACATAGTTCAGAAATTGATGCTGATGTAACGGGCGAAGAGAATTCAATTCTACTCAATCACCGGTATCTTCTTGACGGCTTGCTGCAGATGAGCGGTGATATTGAATTGTTGATGAACAGCGCGGACGCCCCATGCTTAATAAAAGAAAAAGGAAAAGAGGATTATTTATATATTATAATGCCAATCAGGCAGTAAATTTTTAAAATAAAACGACGGATATTTTGGTTTCTTGAGTATGTTGGGAAAGGAGTTAGGATGGGATGTTGACAAAATATTATAATTCAAGTAAACTGTTTAATTGTTAGGAAGCTGGAAAGGCGGGGAATTGTAGAGAGATAAAAAATTAATCAATGGTATGAAGGTATGAACCTTACAACAAGCTCTGGACTATTGTTCCATCCCGACACAAAGTCGGCGGCCGGGAAAACGGAGTATTATACGGAATTTAATTAGCAATTGAGTATAACAAATTTTTATGCCAAAAAGAACCTACCAACCCAAAAAAAGGAAACGCGCGAAAGCCCACGGATTTCGTTCTCGAATGAAGACAAAAAACGGCAGAGACGTATTGAAACGGCGCAGGAACAAAGCCAGAGCCAAGCTGACAGTAAGTGATGAAAAGACTGGCAAAAGGACGCGAAAAACAAGATAATAAAAAAGCCCCGGACTCCGGGGTTTTTTGATTAACAATTGAGTGGTATAACGAGCGGAAAACCGACAACCAAAAAGCTGGACTATTTTGTGGATTTGTAAATTGTGCTATACTTTGAAAGGGAAAGGGGGCGTAGTTCGTTCGATTGCCGCCCCAAACCTCAAAGGGCCTTAAAAAAAATCAAAGGTATGAACCCCAGAGCAAGCTCTGGACTCTTGTTCCGCAGCAAGCTGCGGGGAATTAAACCACCTTCTTGTCCGGCGCAGCCCACAGGCGTAGACGGATTAAAAAATAAAAATATGCCGAAAAACGAGAAAGTAAATTTTAGCACAATGCGCTCAGCCTTCTTTTTCGGGTTGATCATCATTTTGACCATTGCCATGCTCTATCTCATTCGTCCGTTTTTTTATCCGATTTTCTGGGCCGCGGTATTGGCAATTTTGTTTTATCCGATATATAGCTGGCTGGACAAACACATCAAACTGCCGCGCTTAAGCTCCGTTTTTGTTTTGGTTTTAGTGATCGTAACCATATTCCTTCCCCTTACCTTGCTTTCTATTCTCATTGTCAATGAATCAATTGAATTGTACACGCGAGTCTCGCGAGGAGACGGTCTTATCAATAATGTTCAAGGCGCTACGGCATGGCTAGAGTCCACCCCCCTTGCTCCTTATGTGGAAAATATCAAAACGGAATGGACAGGTTATGCCACAAACGCGACCAAGGTAATCAGCATCTTTTTATTTAATAATGTTAAAAATTTAACACAAGTGTCAGTCAAGTTTGTCTTCATGCTGTTTATCATGTTCTACACTTTGTTTTTCTTTTTCAAAGATGGCCCGCGCCTGCTCAAATTTCTCATGCGCGTCTCTCCCTTGGGCGATAAATATGAAGCAATGCTTTATCAGAAGTTCACTTCTACGGCTAGAGCTACTTTGAAAAGCACGCTCATTGTCGGCGGTCTGCAAGGCACTTTGGGCGGAATCTTTTTTTGGATTGCCGGCATTCAAGGAGCTTTGGTTTGGGGTATTATTATGATCGCTTTGTCCGTAGTCCCGGCCATTGGTTCGTTTGTTATCTGGCTTCCCGCCGGCATCATTATGCTTGCTCTTGGAAATACCTGGCAAGGGCTGGTTATCCTCATTGGCGGATTATTCATCAGCACCATAGACAATATTATCCGTCCGCCGCTCATTGGCAAGGATACTCAAATGCATCCGCTCATTATTCTCTTTACTACTTTGGGCGGCATTTTTCTTTTTGGTATTTCCGGTTTTGTGATCGGGCCGATTATCGCCTCGTTGTTTTTGGCTATTATCTCCATCTATAATTGCTACTATCACGGTGAACTAGATAACAACTAAATCGTGGTAGCCCGACAACTCTATCCCTGCCCCTTTCCCTTATGAGGGGAAAGGGAACCCGTTAATAAAAGTTTTCTAAAGTCCTCTCTCATTTTTGCTCAAAAAAAGTTGGTTTAACAATAACATTTTTACCACGTTCCTCCTTCCTTTCAAAAAGGAAGGAGGACAGGTGGATAGATTGCTTGGCCAGCGGGTATTTTTTTATTTTTTAAAAAATGCTATAATCAAAATAATTTTATTTTTAGTTCTTAACATTAGGGGGTATGGATAGTAAAATAAATATTCTGAAAAGAAACGGGGGTATAGCGCTCGCGAGTATTATAATGCTTGGGAGCGTTTTTTTATTTAGCGGGAAAGTTTTAGGAAATAATGCGGACATTGTAATTAATGAAATTGGCAATTACGAATCCAGCGGGCATGAATGGGTAGAAATTTTTAACAAAGGAACCGAACCAATAAATATGGAAGACTGGAAATTTTGGGAAGAAGCAACCAATCATGGACTTAGTTTAATTCAGGGAGATGATTATTTAATTGGCCCGGGAGAATATGCGGTCATCACCCAAAACGATATTAATTTTCGAGCGGATTATCCGAGTGTAAGCGTTACTATTTTTGATAGCTCATGGAGTACGCTGAACGAAAGCGGAGAAGAAATCGGCTTAAAAGACGCTGATGGCAATTTTGTTGAACAATTTACCTATGTCCCGGCCTTTGATTATTCGCTGGAAAGAAAAGACGCCTCTTTGCCAGATTACACCAGCTCAAACTGGATAGAACACCCGAACGGAAATACTGCCGGCGTTCAAAACTATTGGTCAGGTTTTACACCACCAGCGAACAATCCTCCTACGGCAATTATTTCTGCGAGCGCCACAGCCGATGTCAATACTCCAGTCGCGCTAAACGGCAATAATTCAACTGATTCTGATGGAACAATAATTAGTTATGAATGGAAAATAGAGGATGCCATTATCGGTAACGAAGCAACAATTACCCACACTTTCACTACGGCAGGAACATTTGCGGTTACTCTTACTGTTACGGATGATGATGGCGCGACTGATTTAGAAACTTTAAACATTGTGGTTAGCGATTCAATCCCCACACCAACTTCAACACCAGCTTTAATTGTAATTAATGAATTTGTCAGCGACGCGCCTGAAGGCCAAAATGAATGGATTGAACTGTACAATGCGTCCACTTTAACTGTTAATTTAACCGGTTGGACTTTGGCTGATGGCGTAGGTACTATTTCTTCCCCGACAAATACGATTGAAACTCTCGGCTTCGCGGTGATTGCTTTGGCTAGCAGTAAATTAAATAACAGCGGCGATATTATTATTTTAAAAAATCCAACTGGAGAAATTATTGACAAAGCGGTTTATGGCAATTGGGACGACGGAAACACCGCGGACAATGCGCCGGCGGTAAGTGATCCGAACACTGTTGCCAGAATCGTAGACGGGCAAGACACAAATAATGACAAAAATGATTTTGCCGAAACCGCAACGCCGACCAAGGGAACGGATAATCAAATCACCGCGCCGGCTTTGCCCGCGCCGCCGCCTCCTGCCGGCGGCGGAGGCGCTCTTTTGCCTTCGTTTAATCCCGGGAGCTTGGTGATCAATGAATTGGTAAGCGATCCGGCCGACGACGCGGAAGAGTTCGTGGAGATTTTTAACACTACCGGCAGCATGATCGCTCTTGACAGCTGGTGGATTGAGGATGGCAGCGAAACCAAAACCGCGCTTGCTGGCAGTGTCGCTGCAAAAGGATATTTTGTCATTGAAGAACCGAAAGGCAGTTTGAATAATAGCGGCGACATTGTAAAAATTTTTGATCCGAGCGGAAAAGAAATAGACAGCGTTACTTATGGAACTTGGGACGATGGCAATCTGGCGGACAACGCGCCTGTTCCGGCCGACCCCACGAGTTTGATCAGAAAAGTGAACGGCCAAGACAGCAACAATGATTATTATGATTTTGTTTTAACGGCCACGATTACTTCCGGCCGCGCGAATATCATCACCAACACGACGCCAGAGGGCAAAACAGTCGCTCCGGCAACCATGCCAACCAATGTCGTTATTAACGAACTTCTGCCCAATCCGGCCGGGGCCGATGATGACGGGGAATGGATTGAATTAAAAAATACCGGCGCGGAAACAATCAACCTAGCCGGTTGGAAGCTCGGAGACAGCTCCAGCAAACGTTATACTATCACCCAGGGAACATTAAGCGCGGGCGGCTTTATTGTTTTCAAACGCTCAATGACCGGCATCGCGCTAAATAACACCGGCGGCGATGAAATTGCTCTGTATGGCGCGAGCGGCGCCGTCGCGGACAAAATAAGATACACCGGTAGCGCCGGAGAAAACGAAAGCTACGCCCGCCGCGATGATAATTCCTGGGCCTGGACCGTTAAATCCACGCCCGGAACAAAAAATATTTTAGAAGGAAAAAGCGCGGCGCCGATTATCGCGATTGATGTGGATACCGAGGTCGCCGTAAACGAGCCGGTAATGTTTGACGCGTCGGACACAACTGATCCGGATGGCGATGAAATGACGTTTGTCTGGGATTTTGGCGATGGCGGCGGGGGCGAAGGCGCGCTCGTGGAACATCGTTTTATCGCGATGGGTGTTTATACGATCAAACTGACCGTCTCCGATACGAGCGGTAATGAATCAGAAAAAAACGTGATTATCACGGTAAAAAACGAGGCGGACTTCGCCGGCGGATATTTATCAACTGAACCGGTGGAAAAAATCAGAGTTTCCGAATTCATTCCCAACCCGGCCGGCTCGGACGCCGCGGAATTTATTGAACTCTGGAATCCGACTGCGGAGGAAATTGATATTTCTCAATTAAAACTGGATGATGAAGAGGGCGGCTCGCGCGCTTATACGATTCCCGACGGCACGATTATCGCGGCCGGCGAGTACAAGGTCTTTGGCAAGCAGGAGACAAAACTGGCGCTGAATAATGTGAGCGACTCGGTCAGAATACTGTACCCGGATGGAACAATTTTAACCGAAGTCCGCTACGACGACGCGCCCGAAGGCGCGAGCTATGCGCCGGATACGGATGAAAACTGGACCTGGACCGCGAGCATCACCCCGGGCGAAGCCAATATTATCTCCGTTCCGAAAGCGGTGGCTGGAACAAAAATAACCAAAAACAAAAGCAAATATATTAAGCCGGTCATTAACACTACCTTGGAAAAAATCCGCGAAGAAGACGTCGGCGACCGCGTAAAAGTGGCCGGCATTGTGGCGGTTCTGCCCGGCGTTTTAGGTTCGCAGTATTTTTACATTGTGGGAAGCCCGGGCGTGCAAATTTATTCTTACAAAAAGGACTTCCCGTCGGATTTAAAAGTCGGCGACCGCGTGGAAGTAACCGGCGAGATTTCGCAGATCAACGGCGAAGCCCGCCTCAAAACCCAGACCAAAGACGATATCGTCAAAATTGACCACCCGGGCGAACCTCAAGCAAAAACGCTTGATGTTACGGACGTCGGCGAGGGCTACGAGGGCTGGCTGGCGCAAGTACACGGAGAAATTACGGAAATAAAATCATCTTACATGTACGTTGACGACGGCACTGAAGAAGTACGGATTTATTTCAAACGCGGCGCCGGCATCAATCGCCAAACACTGCAGCTCGGCGACCTGGCCCAAGTTACTGGCATCGTCAGCCGCACCAAAGACGGCTTCCAACTCCTGCCCCGCGGCCAAGCCGACATCGTCAAAACCGGCGTAGCCGAGTCGGCTATAAATAATCTGCCCGACTCCGGCGCGGCCTCGTCAAAAGACGTGGCTGAAACATACTTAACCGCCACGGCCGGCGGACTCACTGCCCTCTTGGCCGGCCTATTCGCCAGGGCAAGGGGGGCGGCGGTCGCTGGATTGGTTAAACGATTTGGCGGAGTGGCGGTGGCGGTGGTGAGGAGGAAAAAATAAAAAGACAATTTACTCATTTTCTGCTATAATACTCAACATACGGATTACGAATTATACGAATGTACGAATTTTTATAATGGTATCCGTACATTCGTATAATTCGTATGTATTATTATGATTGACAACATCTTCTTCCAACTCAGCATTCTCCTCGGCATCACCGTCACAATTGCCGCCGTCATGCGCCTGCTTCGCCAACCACTGATGAGCGCGTATATTGTCGCCGGAATAATCGCTGGCCCGCTTTTTTTGAATCTCGTTGCCGGAGATCAAAAAGCATACAACGCTTTCGCTGAATTCGGCGTGGTCTTGCTTCTTTTTGTTGTCGGTTTGAGTTTGAATATCAGCCATATTAAAAAAATCGGCCGGGTGGCTGTGGTTACTGGTCTGGTTCAGTTTGTTCTTACCGGCGCGATCGGTTTTTTACTTTTGCGCTATCTAAATTTCCCGGTATTATCCGCTTTATATCTTGGCGTCGCGATCATTTTTTCCAGCACGATTATTATTGTCAAGCTTCTGAATGAAAAAAAAGACGCTGAATCCGCTTATGGCCGGCACACCCTCGGTCTCATGATTGTCCAAGATATTATCGCCATCATCCTCATGCTTTTTATTACTTCTGCCAGCGGCGCGGGGATGCCGTCTGGCAGCGCGATAGATTTGCTGGTGCGAGGATTTATTTTAGTCGCTATAGTTTTCTTTTTATCCCGTTATCTCTTGCCAAGACTGCTTGACCATGTCGCCAAATCCAGCGAGTTTTTGTTTATCTTTACCATTGCTTGGTGTTTTGGCGTTGCCAGCCTGCTATACTGGGCGGGATTTTCAATAGAAATAGGCGCCGTAATTGCGGGATTATCACTAGGCTCTTCCCCATATCAAACACAGATCGCGAGCCGCGTCAGGCCTTTGCGCGACTTTTTCATTATTTTGTTCTTTATCATTTTAGGCAGTGAAATGAGCTTGGCGGGAATAAATAAAATTTTAATGCCCGGCTTGATTTTGGCCGCTTTCATTTTATTTATTAAACCGCTCATCCTATATCATTTATTCAGAATGCAAAAATTCTCCCGCCGCAATAGTTTTTTGGCTGGCGTTACTGGCGCGCAAGTAAGCGAGTTTGGTTTTATTTTAATTTTTACCGGCGGGCTGGCGGGCCATCTGGGTGGATTAGAATTGCCCACCTTTACGATTGTCGCGCTGATCACTATTTTTATTTCTTCTTACCTTATTACCTACAATGAAGAGCTATATCGTTTCTTAATTCCTTTTTTCAATATCTTTGGTAAAGATAAACATCTCCAAAAAGAAGATGTGGGCAAAAAATATGAGGTAATTATTTTTGGCTACCACCGCATTGGCTGGAAGCTGTGTGAAGCCTTGGCGGAAAAGAAAATTACTTTCGCGGTCGTGGACTTTAATCCTGATGCCATCCAAAAATTAAAACACCGCGGTATTCCTTGTTATTTTGGCGATGCGGCTGATGTTGAATTTCTTTCTTCTTTACCGCTGTCTGAAGCAAAACTAGTGGTTTCTACTTTGCCCGAACCTGACGATCAATTAGTTATGATCAAACACATCAAGAGCCTGAATTCTAAAACTAACATCATCGCGAATCTTTACCACAATACTTATCTCAAAGAACTATATGACGCTGGAGCCGATTATGTAATGATGCCGCATCTTCTTGGCGGCAACTGGGTAGCCTCGGTGCTCAAAGATTCTCCTTGGACCAAAAAAACTTTTGAACTTCTACGCCGCGAACAAAAAGAAGAAATGAAACTGCGCTTTACCGCGGGAACTCATCACTAATAACACTCTTCTAACTTCCTTGACATTTGGGTCTTTTAGCTGTTATAATTTGCCCCGAAGTTCAAAAAGTTCATAAAGTTCATAAACTTTATGAACTCTCTAACTGATATGGGCCCGTAGCTTAGCTGGTATAGCGCCGCGTTTGCATCGCGGAGGTCAGCGGTTCGAATCCGCTCGGGTCCACTGCTTACGGATTACGGATAATCCTGATTTACGGATGACAATTTCGCCATATCCGTAAATCAGGATTATCCGTAATCCGTAACGCCGAGGTAGCTCAGTGGTAGAGCGAAGGACTGAAAATCCTTGCGTCGCGAGTTCGATCCTCGCCCTCGGCACTTATTCACGAGGCACGATGCACACAGCACGACGCACGACAAATTGTCCAAAATGAGTCGTGCTACGTGCCTCGTGCATCATGTTTTCGGGGTGTAGCTCAGTTGGCTAGAGCGTCTGGTTTGGGACCAGAAGGCCGAAGGTTCAAGTCCTTTCACCCCGACCAAGATAGACATTTTGAAAATTGAGGAGCATTTGGTTGCTCGCTCGCCCCGCCGGAGTTTATCCCGCACGGCGATGCGGGAGCGGGTCTCGCTTCGCAGAAAGCCTTGCCCTCCTGCGCTTTTTCAGCTACGGCGGGTAAATATTTCGGAATTAAATCAAAGGGGCGGACAAATTCAAATTCAGTTTTTCGGGAAAGCAAACGGCGGTTCGTTCCAATTTTTTCCGTCAATGATTTTATTTCATAAAAATCGTTGGATAAAGCCCAGCTTGGCGGGATTTCATGATTGTTTTTCTTATGGAATTCAACAAGTTTTTCGGCGTGGCGATGGAATAATATCCATTATTTTGAAATAAGATCGACTGATATAATTAAAAAAATTAATTACTAAAAATATGATTGAAGATAACAACAATCTCATTTATCCACTAATTGGCAAGAAGCTCCCAAAGTTTACTCTTTCCGCTTATTACCAAAATGATATCAAAGATATCACCATGGGCGATTATAAAGGGAAATGGCTTGTGCTTCTTTTTTATCCAGCCGACTTCACTTTTGTCTGTCCGACTGAACTTGAAGACGCGGCTGAATATTATAGTAAATTCAAGAAAATCGGCGCCGAAATCGTCAGTATCAGCACCGACACTGCCTTTGCTCATAAAGCATGGCATGATACTTCTCCGTCCGTTAAAAAGGTAAAGTACCCGATGTTAGCGGATCCAACCGGAAAATTTTGCCATGCTCTCGGCACCTTTATAGAAGAAGAAGGCCTGTCTCTTCGCGCCACTTTTATTGTTGATCCTGATCAGACGATCAAATCTTATGATATCCATGATAATTCTATCGGCCGCAACATAGAAGAGATTTTTCGTAAACTCCAAGCCTCGCAATTTGTCCGAGAACACCCCGGTCTTGTTTGCCCCGCCAGCTGGAAACCCGGCGGCAAAACCCTCAAACCCGGTTCAGATTTGGTAGGGAAAATATAAAGGAGACAAGCTCCTTGTGTTTGGTATGGGGCGCGACATGATCGCGCTCGCCAAGCTCTTGAAGGTTGAACAGTTCGCGTCGCATCTTTCGGGTTGATTAGATACGATCCGCGAGGTTATTAAAAAGAGTAAATAAATTTATATGAATACCTTAATCAAAATTAAAATCATTCTTGGCAGCGTGCGGCAAAATCGCTTCAGTGAAAAGCCCGCACAGTGGATTTTTGAGGAAGCAAAGAAGCTGGAGGGCGTGGAAGCCGAGCTTTTGGATTTGCGCGATTATCCGATGCCGTTTTTTGACAGCCCGATGTCGCCTTCAATGGCGAAGGGGCAGTACTCAGACGAATTTGTCAAAAAATGGGCAGAAAAAATAAACGATGGAGACGCATTTATCATCGTCGCGCCAGAATATAATCACGGCTATTCCGCGGTACTCAAAAACGCAATGGATGTTATCTACCCGGAGTGGAACAAAAAGCCGGTCGGTTTTGTAAGCTACGGCAGCGCGCTTGGCGCGCGTTCGGTTGAACAGCTTCGCCAAGTCGCGGTTGAGCTCCAAATGGCTCCGATCAGAAATGCTATTCATATTCCAGTTGATATCTTTATGGCGGCGATGATGGGCAAGGGACCGACAGGCAATGAAATGTTCAAGCCAATCCATGAGGGCGTGATGGGGGATCGCGTACAAATATTCTTTGATGATTTGCTCTGGTGGGCGAGGGCGCTCAAAGCCGCAAGGATGCTTTGAAGGATACCCCGCCGCATCTCAAGAAATCAAAACACTCCAGCTGGTCTGGAGTGTTTTATTTGTTGTTTTAACTTTTTATTTCTTCAGCCTCACTCTTCTCCTCTTTTTTTTCTGCTGGCGGTGCTTTATCACCTGATATTTTTGGCGCTCTTTTTTTCTCTTTTTTTAGCTTTGATTCTTTTGCCGGCCTCTCTTTTGCTTCCGGCGCTTCTGGTGGTTCGCTTTCTCCTGCTTTTTGGTCTTTAAATTTTTCATTTCTTCCTTTTACGCCCCCGATTTTTAATCCCAATCTATGCTCCGCAGGCTCAATGCTGACAATCTCAAACTGATATTTTTTTCCAACTTCAAACACGGTTCTCAGCTCATCAACAGAATGAATTTGTTTGTTTGATAATTCGGAAATATGCGCCAATCCGTGAATGTCTTCATCCAATTTTACCATTAGGCCAAAAGGTTCTATCTTGTGCACTTCGCCTTCTACGATTTGTCCGGTTTTATATTTATCCTTTACCGATTTCCAGGGGTCATTGATCAGCCGCTTGATTGATAAATAGATTTTGGATTTATTTAGATCAATTATTTGGGCTTTGACAATGTCGCCGACTTTTAAAATATCTCTAGGGTGGTCAATTCGCTGCCAAACAATTTCGGAAATATGAACTAAACCTTCCAGCCCGTCGCCAAATTTTACAAAGGCGCCAAATGAAGTAAGCGCGCTTATCTCGCCCTCGATCGTATCGCCAATTTTGTATGCGTCCAGCACCGCTTTTTGGTCATCCTCCCAGGCCGCTTTTTCTGAAACTATTAATTTTTCTTCTTTTTGATTTACGTCAATTATTTTAACCTGAATTTCTTTGCCAATAAGTTGTTTGAGGTGTTCCAAAATACGATTCTTGTCTCCGCCGGGAACGCGAGGATAGTGGTCTGGGTTGAGTTGAGAAACTGGCAGAAATCCAGCCAGCGCGTCAACCTGCATCATCAGCCCGCCTTTGTTGGCCTGCAGCACTTTGGAAGAAAGGGTGATGCCGTCTTTTAGAAATTGTTCCATGCGATTCCATACGCGCTGATTGCCGGCGCTGCGAAAAGACATCTCCATCTCGCCAGTTTCGTTTTCTTGCTCCAAGACGGTTGCTTCAACCTCATCCCCGGCCGCAATATTAGTATATTCCTGCGATTCGGCAAACAATTCTTTGCCGCGCACCACACCTGTGGCTATACCGCTAATGTCAATTCGCACTATGCCTCGATCGATAGAAATGACCGTGCCTTTAACTATGTCACCAACATTTGGGATGTTGACGGAATAATCTTTGAGCAGTTCGGCAAACTGCCCCTTTACTTTTTCATTTATTGCCATCATAAATACTTACCCCCCACTTTTAAATTTAACCCCCCAAAAAGAGGGCGTCCTTGTGCCTGGACTTGGGTATATGCACTGCCCGCCGCCCCGCCCTTTTTGGCTGTACAAAAGGTTTTGGGTTTTGGAGCCAGAATACTATAACATAACAGTTGTCGCGTGGCAAGCGCCTCTTGCAAACTCCTTTAAAATCCTCTATAATATCTCCACAATCTTACATTTTTCGTTTTTTTAGCTAAAGTTTGAACACATATGCATTTTACTTGGCTCGGAACCACAGCGATAAAAATTCAGACCAAGCACGCCGGCAAGGATGTGGTTGTTGTTATTGATCCATATCGGCCAGCGCATGGCAGCTTTCCCAGGAGCTTGGCGCCGGACATCGCGCTGTTTACTCGGGGAGAAAAAGGATCAATTACGCTTTCTGGCGATCCATTTATACTTTCAGCTCCTGGAGAATGCGAAACAAAAGGCGTTTTGGTTACTGCGGCGGCAGGACGGGAACCCGGGACAATTGTTGTCCGTATTGATGCCGAAGGCATAAGCGTGGGGCATCTCGGATTAATTGGCCAAACACCGCCAAACCAAGCCCTTGATGTGTTATCCGGCGTGGATGTTTTGTGCTTGCCGGTTGGAGCGAAGGATGCTTTGACGCCAGAAGGAGCGATGAAGGTTGTTAGTATTATTGAACCTCGAATAATTATTCCAACAGCATTTAGATCTGACAACGATCCGCAGGCAGGCACGGAGCAAATGTTTCTCAAAGAAATTGGCTGCAGCCTAAAACCTGAAAAGAAAATAATTTTAAAGAAAAAAGAATTACCGCAAGAAGAAACAACAGTCGCCTTATTATACAAGGAATAAATAGCGTCGATAACCCCGATAATCATGAAAAGAAGAATTAGACAAAAAGCAAAGCGCGCGGCCAAAAGCAAGATTAAAAAAGACATTGCCCATGCGGTCGAATCAATTCCCGGTTTTATTTTGGAAGAGGCCGTCTTCAGGCAAGAGAGACCGTCGGACCAAGCGGCGCCCCCGAGCAAGGCTGAGAACCAAAAACGAGGCAGGCAAACTTATTATCAACCCCCGAAACAGGGGAGAGGGTTGATGTGGTTTGGCGTGATTGCGCTCGCGGCAGCGATTTTTATCATGTGGAGCTGGAATGTTAAAACGATGATCAACGACTTCAGCCAGAAAAATATAAAAAGCGAAATTTTGGGTTCGGCTGGCGAAGATCTTGGCTCGATTTTTTCCAGACTTTCACAACAAAGCAAGGAAGCGATTGCTGAGAACGCAGAAGGCGTAAAACAGGAAATCAAAAAAGAAAATGGAGTCCCAGAACAGCCGAGGCAAATAACCGCCGAAGAAGCAATTAGAGAAACGTTGGCAGGACTGTTTGGGGCAGTGACCAGTACTGCAACATCAACATCAACATCAACATCAACCGAAAACACAACAACTGAATTTTAATTTTTTTATGCCAAAGAAACAAATGTTAAAATCCATGCCGCGGCCAGGCGAGCCAAAAGCGCCGACCGGCAGAATTGAGCCAATCCAGCTGGTTGATGAAATGAAACGTTCCTATTTGGATTATGCAATGAGTGTCATTGTGTCGCGCGCCCTGCCCGATGTCCGAGACGGTCTTAAGCCGGTTCACCGTAGAATTCTTTATGCCATGTGGAAAATCGGCCTAAGGCACAACGCAAAATTTAGAAAATCGGCTCATGTGGTGGGTGAAGTAATGGCTAAATACCATCCCCATGGCGATGCCGCTATTTATGATTCTTTGGTTAGAATGGCGCAGGACTTTAGCATGAGAAATCCCTTGATTGATGGCCAGGGCAATTTTGGTTCTATGGATGGAGACAGCGCCGCGGCTATGCGCTATACCGAAGCCAAACTGCAATCAATTGCCGAAGAAATGCTTTTTGATATTGAAAAAGAAACGGTTGATTTTACCCCGAACTATGACAGCTCCACCAAAGAGCCGAGGGTGCTGCCAAGCAAGCTGCCAAACTTACTTTTGAATGGAAGCATGGGTATTGCTGTCGGCATGGCGACGAATATTCCGCCGCACAATTTGTCAGAGTTATGCGCTGCCGCCGCCCATTTGATTGACGACCCGAAAGCCACGATTGAAGAATTGATGCAATTTGTCAAAGGACCGGATTTTCCTACGGGCGGTATTATTTATAATAAAAAAGACATCATTGCCGCGTATGCCACCGGACGCGGCGGCATTGTCCTGCGCGGACAGACAGAAATCCAAGAAGATAAGGGCGGCTTATTTCAGATTGTGATCACCGAAATTCCTTATCAAATCAACAAGGCGAAATTGATTGAAAAAATCGCTTCTTTGGTGCAAGAGAAAAAAATTGATGGGATCAAAGATCTGCGCGATGAATCCAACAAAGATGGCGTGCGCGTGGTAATTGACCTTAAAAAAGATTCTTATCCCAAAAAAGTTTTGAATCGCTTGTTCAATCTTACTGAACTGCAAACTACTTTCCACGTAAACATGATTGCTTTAGTAGAAAGAATCCAGCCGCGCCTGATGAATTTGAAATCAGTCTTGGAAGAATATATCAAACACCGGCAAGAAATAATTACCCGCCGAACCCAGTTTGATTTGAATGTGGCCAAAGAACGCGCCCACATTCTTGAAGGTCTGAAAAAGGCGATTGATAAAATCGACGCGGTAATCAGCGTCATTCGCAAATCCAAAGACAAAGATATCGCCAAAACAAACTTGATGAGCAAATTCAAGTTTACTGACCGCCAGGCGGCGGCTATTCTTGAGATGCGCCTGCAACAACTGGCTAATATGGAAAGGCAAAGAGTTTTGGATGAGCTTAAAGAGAAAATAACTCAAATTAAAGAATTGCAAGAATTGCTGGCTAGTCCAAAAAAAGTTTTGAATTTAATCAAAAAAGAAATTAAAGAAATTAAAGAAAAATACGGCGATGAGCGCCGCACCAAAATTGTCGCCGGAGCCGTAGGCGACTTTAGCATGGAAGATCTCATCCCCAACGAACCAACTATCGTCATGATGACTCACGATGGCTACATCAAGCGCCTGCCGCCCGACACTTTCAAAACCCAAGGCCGGGGCGGCAAAGGCGTAATTGGATTGACTACCAAAGAAGAGGATGTGGTAGAACAAATCATCTCTACCAACACTCATGATAACATGCTGTTCTTCACCAGCCGCGGCCGAGTCTTCCAACTCATGGCTTATGATATTCCCCAAGCTACCCGCACTTCCAAAGGACAAGCAATGGTAAACTTTTTGCAACTGGCGCCGAATGAAAAAGTGGCAGTGATGCTCTCCATGGGTGATATAAATAAATTCGCGTTCTTGGTAATGGTTACCAACAAAGGAACCATCAAAAAAACCAAGATAGAAGATTTTGTCAATGTTCGCCGATCAGGCCTAATCGCGGTCAAGCTCAAAGAAGACGAGAGGCTAGAATGGGTGCACCCATCCGCTGGCAAAGACGAAATTATGATGGTTACTGCCGGCGGACAATCAATCCGCATCAGGGAAACAAATGTGCGGGCCATGGGCCGGGCGGCGGCTGGCGTGCGCGGCATTAGGCTTAAATCAAACAAAGACGCGATAGTGGGAATGGAAATTATTGATCCCAAGCTGGTAGGACAAAAAGTATTGGAGCTTTTGGTAATTTCGGAAAACGGCCTAGGTAAGCGCACTAATTTGAATGAATACAAAGTGCAAGGCAGAGGCGGCTCTGGCATCAAGACCATGGCCATTACTGACAAGACCGGCAAAATTATCAGCGCGCGGGTAATTAACAGAACCGAAGAAAAAGATCTGATGATGATCTCGGTCAAAGGCCAGGTGATCCGCACTCCGCTCAATTCCGTATCCACTCTCGGCCGCGCCACCCAAGGCGTGCGCGTGATGCGGTTTAAGGAAGAGGGGGATAAGGTGGCGAGTATCGCGCTTTTGTAATCACAAAGCACGAGGCGCGCAACACGACTCAAAATGAATAATGAATAATGAAATAAAATACAAATCCCGACCGAGCGGCCGGGGTTTTTGTTTCCAATTTATTTTTCAACCATGACACAACAATACTGCAACACGGCAACGCCACAACACGACAACAATTTAACAATGTAACCAATTACCAATTACCAATTTCTAATCATTTTTTATTCTTCAAAACTTCTCTCAAAATCCCCTCCGTCGTCTTCCCTTCGCTCTCCACCCCCGCGACCGCCTCCCGCGCCTCTTCCCGAGAATATCCCAAGGCAACCAGTCCGTCTATTACTTCAGATAGCACTCCGCCGTTCGTTTGCGTCGTGCTGTATGCCTCGTGCCTCGTGATTTTTGACTTAAGCTCCACGCACAACCTCTCCGCCGTCTTCCTCCCGATTCCCTTGACCGCCGAAAGATACTTCGCGTCCCCGCGGGCGATGGCGGATTTTATTTCCGATAACGATCCCAAAGACAAAATGTTCAACGCGGTCTTCGGGCCGACGCCGGAAACGGAAATCAATAAAATAAAAAAACCTCTCTCTTCATCATTCTGAAAACCGAACAAATCCAGCGCGCTTTCCGTCACCCGCAAATAAGTCGGCAATTCCGCTTCCTTATTCAAAACCAGCTTCGCCGCGTGGAGCGGAGTTAAAGAAATTTCATAGCCAACACCGCCGGAGGTTTGAATATGAACGCTGGTGGCGGTTTTGGCGACGGTTGTGCCGCGGATTGAGGAAATCATGGTTCAAAAATTAGAAGATTAAAAGATTAAAAGATTATTGGCGAAGTGAAGATTAAAAGATCATTTTGTATCCTAATACTTTGTCCAACAAAAAATCGTAATCTTTCAATCTTCAAAACTGTATCTTGCAATCCCACACTTTTAATTCCACCTGCCTCACCCTTACCTCTGCTTCACTCTGCTCACTCGTATCAACCCACCGCACGGCACAATCTCTACTCCTCTCTTCTCCAACTCATCCAAAAATAAATTCATGCCCAAAGAATCTGATGCCATGTGTCCCGCAATTACCACGTTCATGTGGTGTTTGGAAGCCAACTCGCGGGCGGGTTCTTTCATGTGCATGCCGACCGTGGTACTGATTCCATAGCGAGATAATTCTTTATAAACCTTTTCTGAAGGGTTGGTACCCCCGGTCATTTCCAAAATATATCTACCTACTTTATGACCGGGATCGCCGGAAAAAATCTTCGGACCGGCGCCCAGGCGCGCCGCCGCTTCGTATTCCGGCAGCTCCAGCAGGGCGTCAATTACGTCCCGGATGATCCGCACTTTCTTTTTAATCAAAAAATCATTCAGATATTTATACACCAAATTATCGGTGGGCGTATGGACGTTCAAAAGATTGATGCCAAGCAGGCGCGCCAAGTCAATAATTTTGGAATGGTTGATCGGGTGCAGGCCGCGCCCCACTTCTTTTATCCGCTCGGCCATCACCTTTTCCGCCACATGCACCGGCACGCCCGCTTTCAAAAATATCTCCACCTGCATATCCATTACCGAATGCAGATCCGCCAACCCGCGGCCAAGCGGGTGGTGGGCCATAACCAAATCAATTTTTTTGCCCCGCTCATTTAGCTGGCTGGCCAAAATAATTTCCGCTCCGTCAATGTCAATGCCGACCAAAACCCGTTTGACCGCGGTCTTGCCGTCGTCTAAATGAACGCGGCTGTCGGCGTAAGGGTTGGTCAATTTTTCGCTGTCAAAAAATCTTTTATCCTTTGGCTTGGCGTCCTCATACTCTTTGCCCACGGCGTTCAAATACTCCTTGATTCCTTTTTCGCCGCGAGGATCAGCTTTGACGGCCATTTTGATTGCCAGATCAAAAATTTGGTTTATTGTCAGCATAGATATTTGTTAATAATAAATTGTTCTTATTCTAGCCTAGATTACGCTTTTAGTCAAACCGCCGCCGGCGCCATCGTCAAAATCGAAAAAGCCGACGGCTAGCAGCTCAGCATAGTTCTGGCGGCAAAAAAAACAAGGCCAAAGCAGCCGCCGCAGTTGATGATTTATATTATGCCGCCTTGTAAATGATAATAGGGAGGGCGATTTTTATACCTTTTGATGCTCATTCTAATTATTTCTTCTATAAAATCACCATAATCCATGCCAGCTAGTTCGGCCGCTTTCGGCAGACAGTTGCCAATATTAATAGAAGGATTTGGATTCAACTCAAGCACATAGGGGTTGTCATTTTCATCAACTCTTACCTCTATCCGGCCGTAGTCATGGCAGTCCAAAATATTGTAAGTATCAAGAGAAATTTCGGTAATCAGGGAAATCAATTTTTTGTTTACGCCTTTGGCCGGGTATTGTTGCGTGATTCCAGAATTTTTGAAATCCTTTTCGCCATACTTTGAATCATAAGAAAAAATATGCCACTTTCCTTTCGGCATGCGGTCAAAAATTGAACGAACCAATGGCATGACTCGCAAATCATTTTCATCGCTGCCCAGAATGGGAACATCGTACTCGTCGCCTTCGATATATTCTTCAATCAAAGCCGGACTGTTTAGATCAATTATAATCTTTTTTATTTGTTTTTTGAGTCCCGGCTCATCAACGACCACCGATTCATTGGTTATGCCGATTGAATTGTCCGTGTTCGCTGGTTTTACAATCAACGGATATTCCAGATCATTTCTGATTTTATCATCCACCGTATAAGCATAGTCCCAATCAGGTGTTGGGATGTTGTGATAAGCCAAAAGTTTTTTGACTCTAATTTTATCTATGCAGAGCCCCAATGTGAAAGGATTGGACCCGGTATATGGCACTTGCAGAATATCCAGCAACGCGGCAACGTGTGGTTCAAGCAGGCTGGAGTCGTTTATTCTTTCGCAGACATTAAACACCAAATCAATATCGCTTCGCTTGAGTTCATTAAAGACTTTGTCAATATTGTTGAAATCCAAGAATTCTGTCCGATAACCCCTGGAGTTCAGAGTAGCCTCAATGTTTTTTCCTACTGTCATTAGCTCCTTTTCCACTTTTTCTCCGGTGGAATCATCATAGATGTTGCAAGCAATGCCAACTTTTAAGTTTCTCTGGTTTTTGCTTGTCAGTCGCCTGATTTTTTCAATTTTTGCCGCGCCCAGCAGCATGCTTTTATTGAGCATCGCTACCGATGAGTTGGATTTGCGCAAAGTTCGGCCGATTGACGATGCTTTGTGGAATCGAGCCACATTGTATTTTATCAACTCCAAAGCTTTTTTCAGATTATCTTGGGTATCAAGAATATTATCGCCGGAAACTGTTATCCAACCTAGATAATCATAACCTTCGGGCGGGACCAGCACGGCATCGCCGATTTCTTTATTTATCTGCAAGTCTTCAAAATATTGTTTTTTGTACAGCTCCTCATCTATGCTCAATTCCACCAAAATTCCAGAATTTTCGGCATGAAAGTCCCAGCCAATAATATATTTTTTGGGTTCAATTATCTTTTTTATATTCAGATATTTCCCCAAAGCTATTGTTGCCGCGCAATCTATTAAGTCAATATTCCAAGCGCCTTTTATATATGAATAAACATAATCACCGCCCATGCGGAGATTTACCTCGATCGGAAACGGTCCTTTGGAAGTTGTTTTGGCTTCAAAATGAATTATACCATTTTGGATGCCCAGTTTTTCCAAGACCTCTTCGGTCATGGCAAAAAGTTCGTCCTGCGTTTTTTTTGGCAGGCTGGAAGGCGTGGCTTGGCCGCGGTCAATAAAAAATTCGTCCTTGCTTTTGTCGTAATTGTCAGAAATACAGTAAAATTTTACTTTACCATTCTGTAAAACCAGATCAATATCAACCTCATCGCCATCAATAAATTCTTCTACCAAAATATCCATGCCGTCGGTCAGGGCGCTTTCCACATTCGTTGACAGACTATTTTTAATCTGCGTATAGACGCGAGACAGGCTTTCTTTGTCCATTACTTTGGTGACACCAGCGCTGCTAGATCCATAAACAGGCTTGACTACCGCCGGAAAATTAAAATTATCACAGGCAAATTTAATATCAGCAGCCGTCCTGGCTAAAATGTGGCGCGGGGCATTGATGCTGTTGGCTTTGCAAAAATCGCGAAAGCTATATTTATTTCTGGCTTTTTTCGCCACACTCAATGGTATGCCGATAAAATTGAATCGGTCAATAATTTTTGAAGTTAACAAAACGTCATCCTCCCAAAAAGTCAGAGCCCCCTCAATTTTTATCTGCGGATTTTCTTTGATAAAATTTCTTACCGCCTGGATTGACTCGGTGTGATTGTAGGTGTCGGCGATAATCCAGTGATCAGCATATATCTGCGCCCAATTTTTATTTTTATTCAAAATAACCAAATTGAGATCCAGTTTTTTGAGTCGCTGGATAATAAATTTTTTTTTTGGAGACCCCGTATTTACTAAAAGGATAGTTTTACCTTCCAAGCATTTATTGCTGCCGCGAAGCTTGCCATTATTTTTTATTTGGTTATCAGAGGGCATAATAGTAACAAAAACCAAGCTGACTCATCGGCTTGGGTTTATAATTTAAATCAGTTGGATAAATTTTATTGGTAGAGGATCCTCTATTTGCGAACCGCTAAGGTTCATAAAAATAAAATGGGTAATGGCCGCAATCCGCAGGCTGGGGGCATGCGGAGAGGAACTTTATGTTCAGATATTATTATACCGCTTATACAATTATAGTCAACACGTATAGTCAACACGCGATTAAAACAACGGACTTTCAAATCATCAACTTAATGATCCGCCATCTTGTTCGCTTCCATTTTGTTCGTTTTAGACATATAGAACTCACATTCCAAAATCGGACTGGCCGCACAACCGCTAATCATTTCTTTGCTGCGGAACTCGTGTATTCTCACTCAAACAGTCCTCGCGGCAGAAATGATTATCGGTTGTGTCTGGCTTTTCAGTCCGATTTTGGAATGTGAGTTCTATGCCTCAAACTTTATGGATGTTTAATTGAATTTTAACTCCACCAATCTCCACCGCCTCTCCAGCGCCTGTTTTCAACTCCACTGCCAATACTCCCTGTTTAATTTTCCCGCCATATTCTGCAAATACTTGCTTTAATAATTTATCATCAGTGTGATACTGAACAGCAATTTGATCCTGAATGGTGAGCCCCTGTTTTTTCCTCAGCTGATTTATCGCCCGCACAATCTCGCGCGCCAGACCTTCTTTTTTGAGTTCATCAGTAATTTTTGTATCCAAAGCCACCTTAATACCACCTTCTTCTTTAACTACAAAATTATTTCCTATTTCTTTATTTCCTATTTCAACGCTCTTTACATTCAACTCTTCAGCTACGATTTGCTTCAACTCGTCCGTAAGCCGTAAGCCGTAAGCCGTAAGTCCTGCCAGCGGTTGCCTTACCGGAATACCCGCCTCTTTGCGTAACGCGTGCCCCATCTCCACAATTTTTCTCGCCTGGGCCATTTCTTTTAATAATTTTTCATCAATCAGCCCCTCGTCCGCCTCCGGCCACGCCTCCAAATGCACCGACAAATCGTCATTTATGGTTTCGGATTTAGGATTTATGATTTGCCTAAATATCTTTTCCGCGATAAACGGCGTAAACGGCGCCATTACTTTTGACAGCGTCAGTAATACCTCGCGCAAAGTGGCGAGCGCATTTTGTTTGTCGGTTTCATTCTCGCCTTTAAAGCGATCGCGCGAACGGCGAACGTACCACTGCGATAATTCAGTAATAAATTCCCCAATCGGCCTGCTTGCCTCGGCAAGTTTATATTCATTCATCCTCTCCGTCACTTCTTTAATCAATAAATGTAATTTCGCCAAAATCCACAGGTCAAGGATGTTTTTGTCACTTGTTACATGTTTCATGCTACATGTTCCATGTTTAGAGAACAGCTGATAAAACTCAAATACGTTCCAGAGAATATTCATCACTTTATTATACATCTCTCTCACTTCTTTCTCAGAAAAATTCAAATTCTCCGCATACATGACTGGTGAAGAAACCAAATAATAACGCATGGCGTCGGCTCCATATTTTGCCAGCACTTCTGTTGGATCAGGATAATTTTTTAAACGTTTGCTCATTTTTTTGCCGTCTTCCGCCAGCACGATGCCATTCACAATCACATTCTTGAATGACGAACTCATTTTTTTCACTGGAATGGGCGGCTTTTTGCCCCGAGTCAGGGCGGTGGCCAAGACATGCAAAGTATAAAACCAGCCGCGCGTCTGATCTTGGCCCTCGGCAATAAATTCTGCGGGAAAACCGGCTTCTACTTTTTCTTTATTTTCAAATGGATAATGAAACTGGGCATAAGGCATGGAGCCGGATTCAAACCAGCAGTCCAGCACCTCGGTAATGCGCTTCATCTCCCCATCGCACTTGTCGCACTTAATAACTAGGTTATCGATTTTATTTTTATGCAAATCGTCTACCTTTTTCCCAGTCAACTTTTCTAATTCCTCCACTGAACCGACGACTGCGACATTTTTACAATCTTCCTCACATTTCCAAACCGGCAATGGAGTGCCCCAGTACCGATTGCGCGAAATCGCCCAATCGCGCGCTCCCTCCAGCCATAATCCAAACCGGCCGTCTTTGATGTGTGCCGGCACCCAATTGATATCTTTATTATTTTTTAATAAATCATTTTTTAATTCTGTCACTTTTACAAACCACGAGGAGGTAGAATAATTGAGAAGCGGGGTGTCACAGCGCCAGCAATGCGGGTAGCTGTGTTCAACTTTTTCTTTAGCAAACAATTTGCCATTAGCCGCCAGCCATTTAATAATCTCAACGTCTGTTTTTGTCGGATCTTCTTTTGGCTTTACTTCTTTGCCGGCAAAGTCAGTTACTTCTGGAATAAATTTACCCTCCATGGTTACGTGCTGTACCCAGCCAGTCTTTTCTCGCAAACCTACTTGATAATCGTCCTCACCAAAAGCCGGCGCAATATGCACCACGCCCGTTCCTTCTTCGGTAGTAATAAAATCTCCGCCTTCTACCACGCGAAAGCTATTTTCTGTATTGGCGAAATAAGGAAACAACGGCTCGTATTCTAATCCAATAAGGTTACTCCCTAAAATACTATTTCTTATTTCAAATTTCTTATTTCCCATCATTTTCTCCACTCTATCTTTGGCTACCACAAACAATCCATCTTCGCCTTCAATACTCACTACTGAATACTGAATACTCTTTCCCACCGCAAGCAACACATTTCCCGGTAACGTCCACGGAGTGGTTGTCCAGGCTAAAATATATAAATTATCCAAATTCTCTAGACTTTTGACTTTAGTCTTATGATTTATGACTTTAAACTTCACCACCACTGAAATATCCTTCACATCCTTATACCCCTGCGTTACTTCAAAATTGGAAAGCGGAGTAACACAGCGCGGGCAAATATGCATGGATTTCCTGCCTTCATAAATCAAATCTTTTTCCCAAAGTTGTTTGAAAACCCACCAAATGCTTTCCATGTAGCCCAAATCCATAGTTTGGTAAGCATGGTCCATATCCACCCATCGCCCCATGCGGTGAATTGTCTTTTTCCATTCTTCGGCGTATTTCAAAACCGTATTTCTACAAGCATCGCAGAACTTTGCCACACCCATTTTTTCAATATCTTGTTTGGTCTTCAACCCAAGTTCTTCTTCAATAATATTTTCAATCGGCAGTCCATGACAATCCCAACCCCAAACGCGTTCTACCCTATATCCCCGCATTGTCCAGTAACGAGGAACAACATCTTTCATTAATGATGCGACAATATGTCCGTAGTGAGGCAGCCCGGTCGCAAACGGCGGGCCGTCATAAAACACGTACGGCTTGTTTTCCGGACGCTCTGAAATAGATTTTTCAAAAATTTTATTTTTATCCCAAAACGCAAGAATTTCTTTTTCGTTTTGGTCGGCGTTGTATGGCATAACTTACTGATTCATTAGTGTAAATTGTTCTTTAATAATAATAAATCTAACGTCAAAAGTCAATTATTGCCCCGAGCTCCAATCTATGCTACAATTCAATCAACTTAAATAACTTACTAAATTATTGTGAATTACGAAATGCATTGTCTGTCATTCCCGCGGAGGCGGGAATCCAGAAATCGAGCCAGATTCACCTTACGACTGGATTCCCGCCTCCGCGGGAATGACAAAAAGAGATAGTTTCGTAATTCACAGAAATTAAACAAAACTGAACAAAATTTTTTATAATTTACTTTAATTTCGTTTAATTCTGTATAATTTCGTTAAATTCTCGCTACCACCCTCTTAAACCCCTCTTAAACATATGTACCAAGGCTATCTCTACATCGCCGCGGACCACGCCGGCTACCAGCTTAAAAAACGAATCGCGCGTTATATTGAAAATGAGCTCAATCTTAAAGTGGAAGACCTTGGCGCGCATGAATATGATGCCGAAGACGATTTTCCCGACTATATTATTCCGGCGGCGCAAAAAACGGTGAAAACGAACGGCCGGGCAATCTTTATCTGCGGCAGCGGCACAGGAGACATTATCGCGGCCAACAAAGTGCCGGGAATGCGTTGCGCCCTTGGCTATAACATTGAAGCGGCGGAACTCTCAATTAAACACAACAACGCCAACGGGCTTGCTTTGGCTGGCAGAGTCTTAACCGAAGACCACGCTATGGCGATAGTGAAGAAGTGGTTGGAAACGACCGAGTTTCTTGGAGGGAAGTATGAGCGGAGGAATGAGAAGATTGAGGAGTATGAGAAACGGAATTAAAGAAAATTAAACGAAATTATACAAAATTATACAAAATTATTTTTGTAAAAATTTTGTTTAATTTTGTCCAATTCTGTATAATTTTGTTAGATTATGGAAATAATTCCTTCAATTTTAGTTCAATCTGCAGAGGAATTCACCGCCCAAATACACGCTGTTGAAAACACCCTCAATCAAATCCAACTGGACATCGCCGACGGCAAGTTTGTTCCCAATACCACGTGGGCGGAACCAGCAACGGTAAAAAAAGAAGCAAAAATCAATGTTGAACTGCATCTGATGGTTGAACATCCAATTGCGGAAATAAAAAAATGGAAAAATGTGCCGCAAGTTAAACGGGCGCTTTTCCATTTTGAAGCAAAAGACGATATTGAAAAAACAATCGCCGCCATTCACGCGAACGGCTGGGAGGCGAGTATTGTTTTAAATCCCGACACGCCGGTTGGCGCGCTTGATTCTTATCTGGACAAAATAGAAGGAGTGATGTTTATGGGTGTTTACCCGGGATTTCAGGGACAGAAATTTATTCCCCAAACGATTGACCGGATAAAAGAATTCAAAGCAAAAAAAACCAATCATTTTGTTGAGCTGGATGGAGCGGTAAATGAAGAAACTCTGCCTTCAATTGTCATGTCCGGAGTAGATGCGATTTGCCCGGGTAGCGCGGTTTGGCAAAATGGAAAACCGGCAGAGAATATAAAAAGGATGAGAGAGATAATTGACAAGTTGACGCAGTGGTGAATGTTAACTATTCTTTCCCGAAGGTAAGGGTAAGGGTTAAGAAGCCAGAAATTTCGAAAAATACAAAAAATCCGGCTTCTTAACCCTAACCCAATACCCATTAATCTATGGTTGAAAAAAATGAACTGCTAGATCTCGTCATCATCGGCGCCGCGGCCGCTGGATCCTCGGCCGCTGTTTACGCCGCTCGAAGAAAACTCAACTTCGTAGTCGTCGCCAAAGACATTGGCGGCGAGGTTGCCTTATCCGGCGAAGTGGAAAACTGGCCCGGAATCATCAAGACCACAGGCATTGAACTTGCCAAAAATTTCCATGAGCACATGAAAAGCTATGGGGTTAAAATTGACGAAGGAATGGAAGTCGCGAGCATTAAAAAAGAAAAAAATTACCACATAGTAAGCGCCAAAGACTCGCTGGGCAAAGAAAAGCAGTACCAAACCAAGGCCGTAATTGTCGCGAGCGGCATTCATCCGCGCGAATTAAAAATTCCGGGAGAAAAAAAATACCGCGGGCTGGGCGTTACTTATTGCACGGTCTGCGACGGGCCTCTATTCCATGGCAAAATCACCGCGACTATCGGCGCTGGCAACGCGGCGCTGGAATCGGCTCTCATGATGGGCGAAATCGCCCAAAAAGTTTATTTAATCACCAAATATCCCAATGACAAAGAAAACGGTTGGGGCTTTCCCAAAGGGGAAAACATCTTGGTGGATAAAGTTAAAAAACTCAAAAATATAGAGATTGTCTATAACGCGAATACCAAAGAAATTGTCGGCGACAAAATGGTCGCGGGCGTTAAATATGAAGATCAGAAGACGAAAGAAATAAAAGGGCTTGCCGTTCAGGGTGTGATGGCGCATGTTGGCATGATTCCAAATTCAGATTTTGTCACTTGCGGCAAAAAAAATAAATTGGGGGAAATTATGGTCAACACCAAATGCCAGACTGATTGCCCTGGTGTTTTTGCCGCCGGCGATGTTACTGATATTCCATTCAAACAAATCGCCATCTCCGCCGGACACGGAGTTACCGCGGCTTTAAGCGCGATTGAGTATATTAACAAAATGGAGAATTAACAGGTACCACTCAACACATACCAAACAACCGCCTCACAGCGGTTTTATAATAAAATAATTAATTTTGTTCAATTTATCTAATTTTGTTCAATTTTATTCAACTTTATGCTATACTTATTTTATTACAACGACACTGCCATTGATCTTTGTTCACTAATCACTGATCACTAAAAATATGTTTTTAGAATCCCTCTTCCCGCAATTGCCGGCAGGACCATTGGAAACAATGATTTTTATCATCGCCGTCCTTGGCGTTATCATGCTTATTTACTCTCAATTCGTGGAGGTCGAAAATCGGCGCGATCTTATCCGCATGATTGGCGCGATGGGTCTTTTGGTTTATTCGCTCTCCCTCTTAAATCTCATTTTCATCATCGCCTCGTTCGGTATTTTTATCGCCTCGCTCATTGAGTTTATTGAGATTTATCTCGGCTATCATCACCATACAAGGAAAGATGTGGAAGTTTATAAGTATATTGGGAAAAAATAATATGTTCGATCTCATCACCATCGGCGATAGCACCATTGATACTTTTTTGATTATTGATGATGCAACCCTGCATTGTGATTTGAAAAAAGAACATTGCCAGCTTTGTTTTAATTACGCGGAAAAAATCCCGATTAAACACTCCGCGCAGTCGGTTGGCGGCAACGCGGCCAATGTGGCGGCGGGCGCGAAAAAACTCGGATTGAAAACCGCCATCGTCACCGAACTGGGAGATGATATCAACGGTTATACGATAAAAGAGGATCTGGCGCAGGCAGGCGTGGATACCAGATTGGTTCGTTGCCTGCGAGGCAGAGAAACCCGCTACGCAGTGGTGTTGAATTACCAAAGTGAACGCACTATCCTTTCTTATCACGCCAAACGAAATTATTCCTTACCCAAATTACCACGCACAAAATGGATCTATTACACTTCGCTCGGAGCTTCTTTTGAAAAATTGCAAAAAAAATTATTGCGTCATTTAAAAAATAATCCTGATGTAAAATTGGCCATGAATCCAGGGTCGTATCAAATCCAAAAAGGATTGCCGGCGATTAAGTCCATAATACCCCATGCCAGTCTTTTGATTGTAAACAAAGAAGAAGCGCAAAAAATCGCTGGCAAGAAAAAAGACGCGCGGGCATTGTGCCTGGCGCTTCATAAACAAGGTGTGGAAACGGTTGTGATCACTGACAGCCTAAACGGGTCATACGCGTTTGATGGGGAGGCGTGCTGGCGCATGCCGGCTTCTCCAGTGAAAGCGATCGCCAAGACCGGCGCCGGGGATGCGTACACCAGCGGGTTTTTGTCAGCGATAATTTTAGGCGAAACGATTCCAGAAGCGATGCGGTGGGGCACGGTTAATGCCGGCAGTGTAATTCAAAAATTCGGCGCGCAAAAAGGGCTGTTGAATAGAGCGCAGATTAATCGTTTGTTAAAAATTTATAAAATGAACCCAGTAAAAATTTACTGACAGCGCGCCAACACACTAGTATTTTGATATGAACGAACTAACACATCTTCAAAAAAATAAAAAAAATTTTGAACTTCGGTTTAACATCATTCGCGCCATTCGCGAATTTTTTTGGCAAAACAATTTTTTTGAAGTAGAAACCCCGCAGATCGTCAGGCTCCCGGGCCAAGAACCGCACTTGTCCCCAATGCCGATTGATATTCATGATGAAACAAAGAAGAAGCGCCGCGGCTATCTTCATACCTCGCCTGAATACGCAATGAAAAAAATGCTGGCGGTTGGATTTGAGAATATTTTTTCTATCTGCAAATGTTTTCGCGATTATGAAAGTTTTGGCGGATTGCACAACCCGGAATTCACCATGATTGAATGGTACCGCGCCAACGTTGATTTTTGGAAAATCATGGATGATATTGATCTGCTTTTGGGCCAAATTGTTTCCGGTTTGAAAAGGGATCGCTCGGCCCAGGTCGCTAATTTTGAAAAATGCGAAAGAACCCACATGCGAGACCTTTGGAAAAAATACGCCAAAGCTGATCTGGACAAATATCTAGAACCGGCTTCTTTGCGCCAATTGTGCATTGATAAAGGATACAATGCCGGGGAAAATGAGAATTATGAAGATTTGTTTTACCGCATTTTTCTTAATGAAATTGAATCTCATTTGGGCAGAGAAAATCCGCAAATTGTTCATCATTATCCCGCCCGGATGGCGGCCTTGTCAAAAATTTCTGATCAAGAACCAAAGTACGCGGAAAGATTTGAGCTTTATATCAATGGCATTGAACTGGCGAACGCTTTTTCTGAATTGACCGACCCTGTGGAGCAGCTCCGCCGTCTGGAAGAAGAAAAGCGGCAGCGCGAAAAGGCGGGGAAAGATGTTTATGACATTGATGAAGAATTTATCGGGGCGCTAGCCCTGATGCCGCCATCGGCGGGAATCGCTCTGGGCATTGATCGTCTGGTCCAAGTCTTTGCCGGTTGCA
Source organism: Patescibacteria group bacterium (assembly GCA_041658785.1). GTDB lineage: Bacteria > Patescibacteriota > Patescibacteriia > Magasanikbacterales > UBA922 > JAHJGG01. Next base: position 9,410 of record JBAZZL010000001.1, on the reverse strand, counting down.
AAAATATTGATGATGTGCTAGTATTACCAGCGTCTATAATCTTTAAAACATTAAAACATTAAAACTTTAAAACATTAAAACATAAAAGCAAGAAAATAAAAAAGCAAAATAAAATAAGGCGTGTGACAGATAATTACAAACAAATATTAAAATCAAAAATGAATGTTTTTTTTGCTTTAGTGCTTTAGTGCTTTAGTGCTTTAGTGCTTTAGTGCTTTAGTGCTTTAGTGCTTTAGTGCTTTAGTGCTTTAGTGCTTTAGTGCTTTAGTGCTTTAGTGCTTTAGTGCTTTAGTGCTTTAATGCTTTATGGGAGACACCAACGACATTAAAAAGGGATCGGTCATCCGCCGCCATGGCGAGCTTTATGCTGTGGTTGGTTTTCAATTTGTAAATCCGGGAAAGGGCGCGGCTTTTACCAAAACAAAAATGAAGGGAATTGCTTCGGGGAAGACGATTGAAATTACCTACAAAAGCGGAGAAGCGGTTGACACCGTTTATATAAACAGAAAAAGCATGCAATATCTTTATAACAACGGCGCGGTTTATTCATTTATGGATCAAGAAAATTATGAAACTTTGGATGTTAATTTGAATATAATCGGCGAGGACGCGAAATATTTGAAAGACGGACTGGTAGTGGTAATGGCGTTGCATGATGGCAATCCGGTGGCGATAGAATTGCCAAAAAAAATAAAGTATAGTGTGGCAGAAGCGCCTCCGGCGGTAAAAGGGGACACGGCGAGCGGCAATGTTACCAAAGAAATAGCGCTGGACAATGGATTAAAAATAAGAGCTCCGATATTTATAAAAGAAGGCGAAGAGGTGCTGGTTAATACCGAGACTGGAGAATATGCCGGGAGAGCGAGCGAGTAATAAGCGATAAGCCATAAGCGATAGAGCGATAAGTCATGGGTGATGGATAAAAAAATAGGGAAAGAATTAAAAATCCGCCCCGAATACTCGGGGCGGATTTTTTGTTGCTTGCGGTTGGCGTTCTATTGTATCAATAATGTCAGCGCGGCAATTTGGACAAAAAAGATTATCAAAAATATGGTCTGAAACGAAGTTTTTTTTGTTTTGTGATGAAAAAATTCCATTGCCGCAATGGCGCCGAGAGATCCGCCGGAGAGCGCCAGCAGCCATAAGTGTTTTTCAGAAATTCGCCGCTTGCCGAATTGCGACTTTAATTTGTCAATTCCATAATAAAAAAAGGCCAGGATATTGATGGCAACAAAATATATCAGCGCGAGCTGGCTCAATAGCGGCAATTCAAAAAAATAATTCATATTCGGGATTCCGTTGCGACGCGTTGATCCGCGCATCGGGTTTAGTCGTGCTCGTCGCCCGGGGTAAAATAATGGTGTTTCCTGTCTTCATGAGACAGACGGATCAAGTTCTCGCGTATTTCGTTTGGATGCGATATATTTCGGAAAATAATACCGACATTGGCAGACGCGGTATTGACTGATAAATTCCCATAATTGAAGATGGTCGCAAAAAAACCATGAACATCGGCCGTTACATCCTGAATTCTGAATAAGTCTAATTCCGAGATTGTTTTAGAAAAAAGGCCAAGCTGTTCCACATCAATAATGCGATCATTGGTAACCACCCAGATATCCAGATAATATTCTATAAATTGCGCGTAAAAAAACAAGTAAATGCCGAGATAATAAGCGCTGCCAAGCAAAACTCCCAGCGAAAATAATATTTCATTGCCAAACAGCGCCGGGTAAATGGCGTGGATCAAAAAATAAACAGCCACCGGCGCGGCAAGCAAAATTAAAAATAAAAATAAAATCGGCAGGAAGGTAATCGGATGCCGCCGCAAGATGTATTCAACGCGTTCGTACGCTTTTTGTCTGATAAGATTGGGTATGCTCATAAATTGCCGCCCTCGGCTGGCGCGGATTAAGGACTAAAACATCCCGGATATGCCCCTTCGCTTTATTAATCAACTAATTCCTCGGGGCTCTGCCCCGGGGTTCGCGGTGGATATGTCATTCCCGCCCCCGCCTGCGCGAGGATAAACTCCGGCAGAATCCAGAAACATGGCTAAGCTATAATACGAGGCGACTGGATTCCCGCCGGAGTTTACCCTCGTGGAAACGGGGGCGGGAATGACAGTTGAATTATTTAACGCTCTCAACATTAACAGTTTATTTACATTATTTATTCATTGGCAGCCCCTAAAACGCCTACCAGTGCCGGAATTAAATAACAATTGAGTATAAATAACTCATATCAACACTAAAGACGATCTGCCGCCAATCCACTTCGAGCAAAAGCTGCCTAGTGGCGTAAAATGTCAGCGCTGTCAGGGCAAAAATAAAAAAAGAGGCGAAAAAACTGGCCAAGGTAAAAGAAGCGCTGCTTATAATGTGGTACATTATCGCCAAATAAAAGCCGGCGAATAACGCGAGAAATATAAAGTAGAGGAAGAGAAAGAGGTAGAGTGGAACTTCTATCATAAATAATTTATAAAAGGGTTTCTTGCGCTTGTCCCTGATTTTTTCTCAAATGCTCATGGGCCAACTTTGTTACCTTTCTGCCGCGCGGCGTCCTTTCAATCATTCCGATCTGCAAGAGATACGGCTCGTAAACAGTTTCTATTGTATCCATGTCTTCTGCCACTGCCGCCGCCAGAGTATTCAAACCAACCGGCCCGTCATTGAATTTTTCTATAATGGCGAGCAAAATTTTGCGGTCAACTTCGTCCAGGCCGCGCGCGTCAATGTTTAGCATGTCAAGGGCGTCTTCGGCAATCGCCTCGGTTATTATACCATCATGCCGCACTTCCGCAAAGTCGCGGATGCGCCTCAATAGCCGGTTGGCCACCCGCGGCGTTCGCCTGGATCGGCCGGCAACTATATTTTGGGCGGGTTGGTCTATTTTTACATCAAGCAATTTGGCATTGCGGGCAACGATTTTTTCTATATCATCCACCTCATAAAAATTCAAATGATAAACATGGCCAAATCGATCGCGCAGGGGGCTGGAGAGAAGATTTACTTTTGTTGTCGCTCCAATCAGGGTAAATGGTTCAAGAGCCATCCGCAGGATCCGCGCGGCCGGGCCTTTTCCCACAATAATATCAAGCGCGTACTCCTCCATCGCGGTGTACAAAATTTCTTCAATCGTTTTGTTCATCCGGTGGATCTCGTCAATAAAAAAGACATCGCCTTTTTGCAGATTGGAAAGAATGGCCGCGAGGTCTCCCACCCGCTCCAGCGCCGGACCCGCGGTCATTTTGATACTGCTGCCCATTTCTTTCGCGATAATATGAGCCAGAGTAGTTTTTCCCAGCCCGGGGTTTCCATACAACAAGACATGTTCAATCGGCTCGTTGCGTTTTTTGGCCGCTTGCATGGAAATTGACAAAGGCTCTTTGATATGAGATTGACCCACAAATTCTTTTAACCACTGGGGACGGAGCGTCAGATCAAAAATAAGCTCCTCTTCATTGTCTTCTGGAGCCACGACGCGCCGGGTCTTTGTTTCAGGTGTATTTTTGGGCATAGCAGGGGTATTGTACGCCTTTGGGAGATAAATATCAACTGTCTGAAATCATGCTAGTTCGGCCATTTGGCGCTATTAAATACATTATGTTATAATATAAACAATGAACCCCTCCCCGAGGCAAGCCTCGGGGTATCAGGCAAATAAGAGTTCATTCGCCGAAGCACCCGTGGTTTATCTGCCTCATCGGCGGATTCGCTCCGCCTTTTATCCGCGGGGCAAGCCCCGCGGTATTCAGGCGTAGGCGAATAAAAAATAGCGGAGGGATGCCATTAAGCAAAAGGCGTTTTTTTCTACTTCCTTTGAATTACGAAACGTCATCATTTGTCATTCCCGTCCGCCAGCTGGCGGACGGGAATGACAGTTTACGCCTGTTTCGTAATTCAAAGTACTTCACTATTTTTTTGAAATAATTATATGACCCAAATAACTAAAATGCGCAAGCGCGGCGGCAATCTTGATTTTTTTAATCCAGAAAAAATAACTGATGCGATGCGTCGGGCTTTTGTTGCCGTTAGGGGCTCGGCTGACGAACCAACATTGCGAAAATTAACTAATAACGTTACAAATTATTTAGAACAGATGCGCGGGAAAGACGGAATTGTTTCAGTAGAGCAGACACAGAATATTGTTGAACGAGCGCTGATGGAAGACAATTGTTTTGATGTTTCCAAGGCCTATATTATTTACCGTTATGAACACGCGAAAACGAGAGAAAAAAAAGCGGAAACGCCGGCAGAGGAAATTGAATCTGATGAAAAGCAAGTTAAAGCAGTTGAAGTTAAAACTAGATTGGATAGCGCGGACAAGCTGGATAAAGATGCCGCGGAGATTATCGTGAAAATAAATAAAAAAGACCCTAGGCTCAGCGAGCTTTTGGACCTTTTGGAAAGCAAACAAATTATTAGCGCGGCAGAAAAACAGAAGATCCTTGTCAAAGATTCTTTGGTGCAGGTGTCTTAAATTGCGGGAATGGCAGATGAATTATTCAACGCTCTCAAAATAACACCTTTATAGGTGTTATTTAAATTTTTACCGCGCACCTTTGTTGTCCGCGGCCCGCATCAGCCCGCGAAAACGCTCGCATCGCCTGGCGACCAAGCGCGGGAGAGAGCTCCCCGAAACCGGGGAAACGCGCTGGTTGCGGTATGGCAATGAAAACGGAATCTACGGGCTGGTGCGGAGGGGCAAGACGCTAGGAACCTTGCCCGCGTCCTTCTTGTTGAAATGAGATTGTCCTTACCTATAGAACTCACATTCCAAAATTGGACTGAAAAGCCAGACACAACCGATAATCATTTCTGCCGCGAGGACTGTTTGAGTGAGAATACACGAGTTCCGCAGCAAAGAAATGATTAGCGGTTGTGCGGCCAGTCCAATTTTGGAATGTGAGTTCTATAGCATGACAATGGGACAACAAGACGATGGGGCAATCGGATAATACATTGACAAATTGTGATAATTTAGTATAATGCAATTATGTCATTACCTTCCCATAATTTTTGTAATTAAGTTATCCAAACTTTCTCTATTTACATATGCTGCAGAAACAGGCGGTTAAAACTCAAGTTAGGCAAGAAGTACGCGAGCTTGGGCGGCAAGTGCGTTCTTTGCGTTCTCTTCTCATCAGTTTGCTGGGTCAAGATAGCGATGGGCGTTACCGTCCAGAGTTTGTCAAAGAGGCGCTGTCTGCTGCTCAAGAAAAGCCAGAAAAAAAGTTTACTGACATAGATTCGTTTCTGCTTAGCTTAAAAAAAATATGATAGAGATCGTCTACAGCAGGCGATTTTTAAAATCCGTCAAACATTTGCCTTTGGCTCAACAGAAAAAACTTGCCAATCTGTTAGTTATTTTTCAAGAAGATCCATATCATCCGTTTCTTCATAGCAAACAACTGACTGGCTCACTCGCCGGATTGTTATCTTTTAGGATAACACGGGACTGGCGAGTAATCTTCCAATTTCTTAACCCTGACAAAATCCAAATGCTTCGCGCCGCTCACCGCAAAGATATTTACTATTAAAGAAAAACCGCCCGCGAAACCGAGCCCGTCCCGGTCAGCGTTTTTTGCCCTTGAAACTTTCGCTTCAGGGGCTTCCCCAATTTCTGAAAAAATCGGAAGCTGGGGAAGCGGGGACAGGCAATGTTGTGCGAACATCCATGTCCCCCCGAATGCTTTCATCCTTGAAAGCGTGTTGGCTCGGCTCCTTCTCACTTTTCGCCTTCCGACCGAACTCGGCCGAACCTCGATTCCCATGCTGGGAAGCGGAGGCGTCGGAGTAGCGCCGCTGGGTACTCCCGCATTGCGGGACACTTCCAGTTTTCCTTTCGCTCTCACGAGCTTGTCCTTGCGGACGAGGGGCGCGGAACCATTCCCCTCTTTTTTTACCTCTTCGCCCACTCCTCCTGGGCGCGGGCAACGGCCCACTCGCGGGCCGCGCTTTCGGACGAGAACAATCGGGCGTACCCGACCGTCTCGCCAAGATTTTGTTCGACCAACTCGGGATAGACCATCGAGTCGGTCAAACGAACTTCGCCGGCAAGCAGTCGCTCTCGAGCGGCAGGCAGACCAGCGGGCAAATCGGCGTCAAGGACTTGGCGGACAGCAAAGTCCGCTTCAGTCCTCATCTCGCCGGCCGACGGAACCTCCGCCAGCCACGAGCCTGACGCCCGGCGCAGCTCATCCTTGAGCCGCGTCACCGTGTCTCGGGCCGCCTCAAGCGCGGCCCAGGCCGACGTTAACTCGGCCCGAATCTCTTGTTCCCCTCTCATATCTTTCTCCTTTATTGAGAAGGGTTTCGTCATGCGCCGCGAATCTTTGGCCTATCCAAAGGTCGCGGCGCTTCCACAATCCCGACTTGGTCGGGACTCTGGAAGGTCGACGAGCGAGTGCGTCTCGTCGTCAACCGACTGCTTTCACTTTTGCAGGAATTGCAAAAAGCGAAAACGTGCTCCACGCTCGCGCCCTGTTTGTTATTGGGGTTGGCGGTATGGAGCGGAAAAGAACAGTATCGGTCACAGCCCTTATCCCCGAGCAATCGGGACGGCGGGCTGGAATTTTCCGTCTTCTGTTTTCCGGTGAAGGAACGGACGAAGAGTCCGCAACAGGCATAGTTTTGAAAACGACATTACCTGTTTGGTTTCGGTCGGGAGATGATTTTAACGGCGGGTCTTGGCCGCTCCGCCGAAGAGCTTGGACAAGTCGACCGTCTTCAGGTCGATCGGCTTCAGCTCCTCGGCAGGCACTGACGTCTCCAGCTCGAGCACAGCCGGGGGGTTGGGGCAAGGCTTTTTGACTAGATTCCACCCCTCGCCGATTCCCGGGCTGGGTTTTCCGGACATACCAACGGCGCCTTCGAACCTCTTGCTGATCTCGCGCTCCAGGTGCTCGACCGTGGCAAGCTGTTCTGCGGTGCAACCGCCGGCAGGGAGCTTGTTGATGGCAAATCTGTGCGGGTCCGCGGTACAACCCTTGGACCACGACAGCGCCAGCTCCTCCGGTCCAACCAGACGCCACTGCTTGTTCCCCTCCGAGGTGTACCGCTTCCGGTACGAGATCCCGTCGGGGTCGCGCAGAGCGCCATCAGGCCTCACCACCCAGTAGTCACAGTTGCCGGTGGCACCCATGACTCTGTAGTGGCCGCCCCAGTTGGTCAGCACTTCGCCCGTCCGCTCGCGGGCGTAGAGTGCCTCGGCCTTCGCCCACTCGAGGCGGAGCTCGGCCTCGTCGATGCTGGGCGTACCCCAGCTAATCGACGCCAGACTATCCAGCTTGGCCCGCATGTCCGAGGACAGCGAGGCATAGGCCGGCAGAGCCTGGAGCGCGCTGACGAACGAGCGGATGGCGGCGCGGTACGACTCTTCCGAGGCTTCCCGATCGGCCGTGATCTGCGCCTGGATGGTGGCGATCTTCTCGCCCGCTCCCATCTCGGAGAGTACCGGCTGGGCAAACGCCCGCTGGTTCCAGTCGCCGACCGATCCACCCTCGAACAGGTGCTGGGGGCCGGACTGGCCAATCTCCCACACCCCGTCGTCGCCCTTGCGGACGAACGAACCCGTCGAGGAACAGCCGTCGTACCACTCGCCGTCGTGGTCCCGACCACCCGACCAGCCGCGCGAGTACCAATGGCCGACATCCTCGCGGATGCGGTACTGGTCGCTCGTGAAACCGGCCATGGCCAGAACCTTCTGCGGCGTGTGGGACGGTGCCACGTAGGACGCCGGAACCGCGACCGGCAACTCGACCGCCTTGGCGTTCGCCGTGAGCTCGGCTTCGAGGCGGCGGGCAGTAATGTACGACCCAGCCTCGCGCCTTGCCTCGGCGTCGGTCTTGGCGGCCTCGTCCGCGTCATCGTACCAGCGAATGGACCATCCGCTGTCGACGATCCGCCCTTTCGCACCTCGTACGTCGTGATACAGTGCGGCGTACGCGGTGAACGCCTCGCCGGTGATGAGGTCGTTACCCCACACCACCGGGCTCGGCGTCGTCGGCGGGTCAGCTTCGAGCGGATTTGTGACTTTCTCATCTCTCGGCCGATTGCTCGACCGTTCATGATCAAGCCACTTCCGCGAAAAATACTCGCGGATCTTGCCCAGACGCTCGGCCTCGGGCGATTGCAGGATTTCCCGCAGTGTCCAGCTAAACTGGCTGGAAGACAAGCCAGCCAGAGCCGGGTACACCCGGTCGCCGAAAGGCCACGCCGTTATCCGGCGGAACTCTTCGGCAGCAAGCATGACCGTCGGCGTGTTGGAACGCCGCTGATCATGTTTAACATACTGCCGAGTAAGTAGCCGCCGTCCCAAGCCCGGGATTTCGATGGTGCCAAGCGTCTCGGCCTGGACGACCAGCTCGGGCGCGACCTCCTCGGCCGTGACCGTGACCGACTCCGGGATGTCGCGGACGAACCGCACACCCTGGAGCTTCTCGGATAGCTTCCCGCGGACGAGCGCGGTCATGTCCCGCGTATTCTCACCCGAGAAGATCACACGACGACTCTCGAGGTCGTGCAGTTCGCTCGCCACCGTCTTGCACTCTTCATGCAACCGATGATCGAACGAGCAACTCCAACCCGTGAGCGCCTCGGCAATCTTCTCCGCGCCAGGCTCCTGCTCGACAGCGGTCTCGATGGTCTCGAGGACCTTGCCGTGGAGCATCTTGGCGCTGTCGGCGACATACCGCCCGTCGCGCAGCCACCGGTAGTTGGTGAACTGCACTTCGGGACGGCCACCCGACACGCGCTTGCCAGAGAGAATCTCCCGCGACGTGGCGAGGAGCATTCCCGATCCGAGATCCCAGTTTCCGCTTCCGGGGTAAAGCAGGAATACCCCATGGAAACCGGGATTCCCAGCCAGAAATTCCCTCACCCTGGCGGGTTGGTGCTTGCGCTTCCCGCCGATCCCCACCACCGGGGCGGTGGTGAGATCCAACAGCCCGTCACGGAGCGGGAGCTCCGCGCGGGGAACATGTTTCATTTCTTGCTCGGTTCCGGTCAGTAGGAAGACCGGCCCTGAGAACTCCGCATCTTGACGCTCGCCCTTGCGGCGATACGCCACCCTGATCCGGGTCTCAACCGGATCCGACCATCCGAACGCGTCCATTTCATTCTCCTTCCGACGATTGGCTCTTGGCCTGTACGTCGGCTGTGTGCCTTTGCCATTTCATCCGGATCCATTCCAGATATAGGCGCGGGCGGTTATGGCCTGTTTCAAACAAGCCCCTTGGCGATATTTTTACGGTCCTTGCCTGTGGATGAGACTTGCAAGTCTGCGCAAGATGACATACATCGGTAACACATCGGACTGGCCATTCGTGGTACAATCTGAGTGTTAAATCACTGTAACCTATGTATCTCATCCAATATGACTAAAAAGAAGAAAGTTGATAAGGGGTG